>NZ_JBEOWS010000252.1:0-14722 GCF_040296125.1 Streptomyces sp. NPDC002265
GGACACGGACCCACCCTCCGAGCTCCAGGCCCTGATCGACGCGGTCACCACCGGACACGGCATCGACCTCTACCGCCGGATTTAACGAACTACCGTTACTGACCTTTTCGGGTTGCCTTCGGGTGGTGACGTTGGGTGATCCCTGCGGTATGCCGGTGTCATGCGGTACGCGGATGGTGGGGGCCTGACGGCTGAGCGGCGGGCTGCGCGTGAAGGGATTCGGCTGGAGGCCGGGCAGAGGTTCGCACGAGGCGACAAGACTTCGGACATCGCCAAGGATCTGCGGGTGACCGTGCGTTCGGTGGAGCAGTGGCGCCGCAACTGGCGTGAGGGCGGCATGGAGGGACTGAGGTCGAAGGGACCCGCGAAGCTGCCGAAGCTGTCGGACGAACGGTTCGCCCTGCTGGAGGAGGAGCTGGCCAAGGGGCCGGCCGCGCATGGCTGGGAAGACCAGCGGTGGACGCTGGAACGCGTCCAAGCGCTGATCAGCCGCCGATTCAGGGTCAGTTGCTCGATCGCTGGAGTGTGGCGGCTGCTGCACCGCCACGGCTGGTCGTGGCAGAGCCCGGCCCGTCGCGCGCTGGAGCGCGACGAGCATGCGGTCGAGCTCTGGAAGAAGGACGTGTGGCCGCAGGTGGAAGCACCGCGGCGGCGCTCGGGGCCTTCATCGTCTTCGAGGACGAGGCCGGGTTCGCGATGACGCCGCCACACGCCCGCACCTGGGGCCGGCGCGGGCAGACTCCCGAGGTCCGGGTGCGGGGACGGTCGCGGCGCCGGATCTCGGTCGCCGCGCTGTGCTGTTACCGGCCCGGTGAGAGGTCCCGGCTGATCTACCGGCCCCGTTTCCATCCGCTCCTCAAGGGTGCACGCAAGAGTTTTGCCTGGCAGGACTACCGCGACCTCCTGGTCCGCGCGCATCTGCAGCTCGGCGCCCCGATTGTTGTCGTCTGGGACAACTTGAACACCCACCGTGCCGCCGGGATGAGGAAGTACGCGGCCGACCACGACTGGCTCACCGTCGTCCAGCTGCCCTCCTACAGCCCGGACTTGAATCCCGTCGAAGGCATCTGGTCCCTGCTGCGGCGCGGACCGATGGCCAACGCTGCATTCACCGACCCCGATCACCTCACCCGCACCCTCCGCCGAGGCCTCGCCCACATCCAGCGCCATCCCGAACTCATCGACGGCTGCCTCACCGAGACCGGACTGACCCTGACTCCACCCCCGACGCTAATCCGAAAAGATCAGTAGGAGCGAGCCGCTGCCGAGCAGGTAGCAGGGCTGACCGTGCGGTACCGGCGGCGCACGGCACTGTTGCAGCGACTGGTGGAGGACATCGCGGCCCGCCGAGGCGCCGGAAGCAGAGAACTTCGCGCTCTACGACGACGCCTGCGGCACCCTCCACCAGCGGCCGGGCCGGGCGCACTCGGCGGTGCCGCGGGGGAGTACGGCACCGCTTCGTGGGTCACTTCAGGCCGTAGGCCCGGAGGACGGTCCAGGTGATCGAGCCTCCCGTTGTGTCTTCGGGGTACGTCGTACGGCGCTGCCTCGACGGCACGGTGCGGTGGTGCATCGGGCTCGAAATCGACGGGGCACCGACCACGGCACTCTGTGTGGCAGTGGCGCTGCACGGAGACCTGCTCGTCGGGATGGTCGACGGCCGGATTCCGGAGTGCTCGGTCCGGCGGTGAGGGCGGTGCGCTTCGGAGAGTGAGATACCCGCAAGAAATCGACTAGTACTTGCAGGATCTCTACTAGTTGATGGAAATACGCGCCCAAGGTCTTGTCCGCCGTCCCACCGCGTCCTAATGTCCCGGAACGCAGCGGCACGGCCTGTTCCTGCCGTGCCGCCGCGCACCGAGTTGCCCTCGGTGTCCTCCGCTCGCAGAGAAACGAGACCCCGATGGCGCGATACACCCTGCACGCGGCCGCGGAGCGAGCTCGGGGCAGTGCGCGAAGACCGGCCCGGACGGTCGCGGCGGTCACCGCGGCGGCCGCCGGACTCGTGCTCGGCCTCGGCGTCTCGGCCCCGGCGGCCTCGGAGTACGGCGGCCGCGCCGGCGCCCCGGCGGTGACCCGGGCCGGGCTCGATCCCGCCCTCGTCGCGGGGCGCGGCGCCCGGGTGGACTTCGTCGAACAGGAGGCGGAGAACGCGGCGACGAACGGCACCGTCATCGGTCCCGACCGCTCCGCCTACACGCTGCCCTCGGAGGCGTCCGGCCGCGCGGCGGTGCGGCTGAGTCCGGGCCAGTACGTCGAGTTCACCCTGCCGCGCGCGGCCAACGCTCTCACCGTGCGGTACAGCATTCCCGACGCCCCACAGGGCGGCGGCATCACCGCGCCCCTCGACGTCTCCGTGGGCGGTGGGCGCCGCACCACGATGACCCTCACCTCGCAGTACTCCTGGCTGTACAACCAGTACCCGTTCAGCAACGACCCTCAGGGCGACCTGCTGCACCCCGACTGGTGGATCACCGAATGCGGCTGCGTTCCCGCCGCCACCACTCCGGCGCCCACCGTCGACAAGCCGTTCCGGCCGAGCCATTTCTACGACGAGCAGAGACTGCTGCTCGGCAAGCGGTACGCGGCCGGCGAGACCGTCCGGCTCACCGCGCCCAAGGGCAGCACCGCGGCCTGGACCGTGATCGACCTGCTCGACACGCAACTCGTCGGCGCGCCGCACGTCGAGAAGCATGCCGCGAACGTCCTTGCGTTCGGGGCCGATCCCACAGGCCGGCGTGACGCGGGCGATGCCTTCGACCGGGCCATCGCCTACGCCGAGAGGCGGCACCGCAAGGTGTACCTGCCGCCGGGCACGTACCAGGTGAACCGTCACATCGCCGTGGACGACGTCACGATCGTCGGGGCGGGGAGCTGGTACACGATCGTCAAGGGCCACCAGGTCACCCTCGACACCCCCGCCCCCGACGGCTCGGTCCACACGGGCGTGGGCTTCTACGGCAAGGAGGCGGCGGAGGGCGGCAGCCACGACGTCCACCTGTCGGGCGTCGCCGTCGAGGGCGACGTACGCGAACGCATCGACACCGACCAGGTGAACGCCATCGGCGGGGAGCTCAACGACTCGACGATCGACGGCCTCTACCTCCACCACACCAAGGTCGGCATGTGGTTCGACGGCCCGATGACCGGCCTGCGTGTCACCCGCACGGTGATCGCCGACCAGATCGCCGACGGCCTCAACTTCCACACCGGCGTCACCGATTCGAGCGTCACGGACAGCTTCGTCCGCAACACCGGCGACGACGGTCTGGCCATGTGGTCGGAGAAGACGGCCGACGCGCGCAACGTCTTCGCCCACAACACCGTGCAGAGCCCGGTCCTGGCCAACGGCATCGCCCTGTACGGCGGCGCCGACAACACGGTCACCGGCAACCTCATCGCCGACCCCGTCAGAGAGGGGAGCGCCATCCAGGTCGGTTCCCGGTTCGGCGCGCAGCCGTTCACCGGACACCTGCGGATCACGGACAACACCACTGTCCGTTCAGGGCCGTTCGAGCTCAACTGGAAGATCGGCCTCGGAGCCATCTGGTTCTACGCCCTGGAGCGGGACATCGACGCCGAGATCGAGGTCACCGGCGACCACTTCCTCGACAACACCTACAACGCGATCATGCTTGTCTCCGACTTCCCGGTGAAGGACAAGTACGCGATCCGGGGCGTCCGTTTCAAGGACATCCGCGTGGACGGCACCGGCACTTCCGTGCTCAGCGCCCGCTCCGCCGGGTCGGCGTCCTTCGAGAACGTGGACGCCCGTAACGTCGGCGCGGTCGGCATCAACAACTGCGGATCCTTCAACTTCCCCGCCTCCGGATCCGAGTTCACGGTGAACGACCTCGGAGGCAACGACGGCAGCGGCACGACCGGTCCCTGGCTGGCGTCCTGGGAACTGCCCAACACCATCACCTGCGACGACCGGCCCCCGGTCGTCGCACCACCGGCGCCGGCACCTTGGCCGGGCGTCTTCCGCTGACCGACATGTGCTGCCGCGACGGTGGCCGATCCCCATCGGCCACCGCCGCACGTCCGGTCGTACGAGAAAGGAGGCCGACGTCGGGGAAGTGCTGTTGACATCCGTCGGTCAGCCCTGGCCGCCGTGCCATCGGACAGCTACGGCGCCGGCGAAATCGCCGGCGTGGGCGAAACCTCCGAGCACCACCAGGGCGCCGTCCTCGACCTGCCCTGAGCGGATGGCGCGGTCCAGTGTGACCGGGATCGCCGCGCCGAACAGATTCCCGCACTCCTCGAAGGTGTTGAGGTGCCGTTCGGCGGGGAGTTGCAGTGCCTCTCTCCAGTTGCGCAGGAAGGTGCGGTTGGGCTGGTTGGTGATGAGGGTGTCGATGTCGGTCGTCGCGATGCCCAGGCGTCGGCACAGATCCGTGATCACCTCGGGTACCAGGCGGTTTCCCCGGGCCAGGACCTTGGCGAGACTGGCCTCGGTGAAGCCGATCCGCAGTTGGGAATTGCCCGGTTCCCAGTACTTGCGGCCGTCGTCGAGCGCCACCGTCATGTCCCCGGCGTACTCACCGACGTGCTGCGTCTCCACGTCGAGGACCGGGCTGTCGGCCGACGTCGTCAGGTACCCCACGCCGCAGCCGTCGCCGGGGATGGCGGCCTGGGCGAGTCTGCGCACCTCGGACTGGGTGAAGCACTGGCCCGCCGCGCTCTGAGCGTTGCAGATGAGTGCGGTCCTCGCGTCGGTCGTGGAGAGGATCTGCCGGGCCAGCTTCATCATGTACACGAATGACGCGCAGCCCGCGTTGGCCACGTCGACGAGCCACTCCGGGTTCAGCCCCAACCGGCGTGCCACTTCGGTACCGGCGCCCACGAACGGCAGATCCGGCAGCTGGCTGTGGACCAACAGCACGTCGACGCCCCGGATCTCGCCGCGGCCGTGCCGCTCGATCAGGGGCTGCACCGCGCGCTCGACCATGTCCGCGTTGGTCTCGTCCGGGGCCACGTGGTGCCGTGCCGGTGGCACCTTGAACATGGGGTGGCCGCGGAGTTTGTCCTCGGCTCCGGGGTAGTCCGTGTAGAACGCGGCGGGGACCGGCGGGCCGGGCAGGTAGCTCGCGACGTCGGTGAGGCTGACGGTGGTCACGCGGTCACCGTCCTCGCCGGTGCCGTGCTGATCGGCAGGCCGTTGCGGTGGCGGTGTTCCAGGATCGCCTTGAGGTTGTTCATCTCCACCGTGTGTCCCGCGTAGAAGAGGTCCCAGAAGTCGCCCACCCAAGCCCTGTCCGGGCGCGGAGCCTTGCCGGGGTGGGGGTTGTCGTCGTAGTAGGGGTGTCGGCAGTTGGTCCAGGTGATCACCGACCCCGGCTCGCCGAGCACCAGCGGGGCGGGCACCACACGCATGAGGTAGATCATCCACAGTGTGTCGCCCTGGTCCCACGCGCAGTGGTAGTCCACCGTCAGGGCCTCTGCGTTGGCTACGACCTTGCAGTAGATCTTCGTGTCGTCCTCGAGCCGGTCATGGCCCACCCAGAGACCGGGAGTCCCCGAGGGAGTGAAGTCCCGCAGGCTGCACGTCCATTCCTCCAGGTGGTGCCCCTGGCTCAGGTAGGCGTAGGCCTGCTCCGGAGGGCAGTCGACGTGGGCGTGGATCGTGCAGTACTGCCCGTAGACCTGATGGTGCGGGTAGACGGAGTGGGTGAGTTCCATGCAGTGCGCGACGAGCTCCTCCTTGCCGGGGTTCTCGATGCGCATCAGACCGGGGATGTCAGCCAATGCGGACGATGGCTTGCTCATGGGGACTCTCCTTGCTCTCGGTTTCCGGCCTGTCGGCGGCGTCGCCGGTGCGGGGCGCCGCGGCGGCTTCGGCGAAGGACCGGAAGGAACGGAACGGGGGGATTTCCTGGGGGTCGCACTCCAGGGCGACGAACGTGGGCCCCGCGCCCTCGTTGCCCTCCAGGAGCGCCTTGTGCAGCTGCGCCGCGTCGGCGGCATGGGAGACCGTCAGGGACGGGAAGGCAGCCGCCATCGCGGCGGCGATGTCGGTGCGGCCGAACAGGTCGTCGCCGCGGATTCCGCCCTGGAGGAATTGCTCGCGCAGCGCGCACATCGCGTGTGCGTTGTTGTTGAAGATCACGAAGGTCACGGGTGCGGCATGCTCCACGGCGGTGTGCACCTCCATCCCGTGCATGAGGAACGCTCCGTCGCCGGCGAGTACGTAGGTACGGCGTCCGGTGGCGAGCGCGGCACCGATGCCGGCGCCGAAGGTGTAGCCCATGCCGCCCATGCCGAGCGCCACCACGAAACGGCCGTGGCGCGGCGCGGGCAGGTGATGGATCGCGCCGGCTCCCGCGTTGCCTGCGTCCACGAAGACGTGTGCGTCCTGGGGGAGCGCCGCTGCCACCGCGGCCAGCGCCTGGGGGTAGGGAACGGTTCCCGCCGTGCTCCGGGGCGGAACGGTCGGCGCTGTGTTCCGAGGCGGAACGGCTGGCGCTGTGTTCCGGGGCGGAACGGTTCGTGCCGTGTTCCGGGGCGCGGGGTCCGGCGCGAGGGCGGGGAGGGGACCGGCGTGCCGGGGGCAGGACCGGGAGAGTGGCGGCAGCCGGCCGGCCACCGTGCGCAGCACCTCCCGCAGATCTCCGCCCAGCGCGGTGCACTCGACGAACGCCGGCTCGGGCCCCAGGCATACGACCTCGGTGTCCGCCAGGGCCTGGTCGAGGCCGTCACGCGCCACCAGAGGCAACCGGGTACCGGCCAGCACGCACACGTCGGCCCGCCGCAGGCAGTCCTCGACGTTGGAGTGACCCATCACCCCCGCCACGCCCGCGAACCGCGGATCGCGGTTGTCGAAGACGTCCTTCGCGTCGGGGGTGACCGCCACCCATGCCCCCAGGCGCCGGGCCAGTTCGGCCAGTTCGGCACGCGCGTCGTCGGCGGCGACGCCCTCACCGGCGATGACGAGGACGCGGCCGGCCCCTCGAAGGGTCTGTGTCACGGAGGTGAGGCCCGCAGGGTCCAGCCGCGCGACCGACGCCGCCGGCGCCGAAGCCGCGCCCCCTGCCGGTGCCGGCCTGCGGCCGGGTAGCGGGAGCCGTGCCTGCTGGACGTCCTTGGGGAGCAGCAGCACCGCCGGTCCGCGCGGATGGGTCCGGGCCGCGGTCAGGGCCCGATCCAGCAGCTCGGGCAGCGCGTCGGCGTCCTCGACCCGGGCGCAGAACCGGGAGACCGGTCCGAAGACGTCCCGGGCGTCGAAGGAGCCCCCTTTGCCGCTTGAGTCCTGGAACGCCCCCAGGCCCTCCTGCCCGGTCGGCGGCTGTCCCACCAGCGCCAGCACGGGTACCCGGGAGGCATGCGCCTCGGCCAGGCCCGGCAGGAGGTTCATCGCGCCACCGCCCGAGGTGACGGCGACCACGCCCAGGCGCCTGGTGGTGCGGGCGTATCCGTCGGCCATCGTGACGGCGGAGAACTCGTGCTTGGCGACGACGGCGCGGACGGCACCGCCGCGGTGGACGGCGTCGTACAGGTCCTCGATGTTCGCGCCGCCGACGCCGAACACATGGGTGACGCCCGACCGGGCGAGCTCCCCGGCCAGGTAGTCGACCAGGCGTGTCGCCTCTGCCTCGGCTGGGCGCGATGTCGTGCTCGTCATGCGGGGCTCCTGTCCGTCTCGTGGTGCCGGTTGGCGGGGCCGGACGGTGACATGAGCTGAAAGCGCTGCCGGTACTGCCTGGGAGTGAGTCCCAGCGCTCGTCCGAAGGAGCGGAAGAACGTCTCGGGGGCCACGAATCCGCAGCGCCGTGCAATCTGGGCGATCGCCAGATCGGTGGTCTCCAGCAGCTCGCGGGCGCGGGCGATGCGCTTTCGCTCGACGTACTGCCCCGGGGTCGCGCCCACCTCGCGCCGGAAGACCCGGGAGAAGTTGCGCGGGCTCATGTTGGCCCGCAGGGCGATCTCGGCCACGGGCAGCCGGTGGTCCAGGTTGTGCATGATCCACTCCTGGGCGGCGCGGATCGGCGGATGGTCGGCCAGCTGCGCGTCGAGGACGGCGCTGACCTGCGGCTGTCCTCCGTGCCGCCGGAGGGGCAGCACCAGGAACCGTGCCACCTCCAGCGCGAGCGGGGCTCCGTGGTCGGCCTCCACCAGAGCCAGCGCCATGTCGATCCCGGTCGACACGCCTGCCGAGGTTACGAAGGGGCCGTCCCAGACGAAGATCGGCTCCGCGTCCACCGTCACTTGCGGATAGCGCCCGGCCATCGCCTCGGTGTAGGCCCAGTGGGTGGTGGCGTGTCTGCCGTCGAGGAGGCCGGCCTCGGCCAGCAGAAAGGATCCACCGCATACGGAGGCGACTCGGCGGGAGCGCGTCGCCGCCCGGCGGATCCAGGAGACCAGCGCCCGGTCCCGCAAGGCGCTGTGGAGACCCCAACCGCCGGGCACGAGGAGCGTGTCGATCGGTCCCTCGGCCGCCGCCAGCGGCGAGGCCTCCACGATCACCCCCGAACTTGTGCGCACCCGCGGCCCGTCGGCGGAGACGAGGTCGAGCAGATAGGGCCTTCCCGGCGAGCCGAGGAGCCGGTTGGCGGTTTCGAACACTTCCATCGGTCCGGTGATGTCCAGGGCCAGTGCGCCTGTGTACAGCACCACAACAACACGTCGCTCTGACACGATCACACCCTGTATCGGGCGGGGGACTGGCTGCAATGCCGGTTTATTGACGTATCCGGCCAACGCTCGGCCGGTGATCACCCGAAAAGGGAACCTGACCAGGCAGTTCCGGTGCCGCCCGGAAGGGGGGCGGGTGAGGCGGCTCACAGGGCGTTGGCTTGAACGGTGTCACGCCCCGCCTGAAAACGAGTCGTTCCCGGGCTGGACGACGGCCTTCCGCGACCTCGCCGACCGCCACGCCGTCGCGCTCGACCTCGAAGGGCCGTTGCCCGAGGCGTCCTGGGGCGTACAGCGCCTCGGCGGGGTCACCCGGGACCCGCGCGATAGCACATTAGATCTTGCAGGCAACATTTTCATTGTTGCAATGTTCTGTCTGGTTCTTGCATGACGTTGTCGATGACATTACGGTCCCCCTCGCGTCATCAGCACCCCCCTGCCTTCCGCCCGCCTCCCGTCCCCCGTGCGTCACGCCCCTCCCTCGCCGGCGGTACCGCAGGGCATTTCCGGCATGTCATGATGAAAGGAGTGGTAAGTGCTCCATTCCATCCGAGAACTGAGGCGAGCCCTCGTCTGGGCGGTGAGCACCGCGATGGTGGCCGCCGTCGGCATCGTCGCTCTGGCCGTCCAACCCGCCTGGGCGGCGTCCGCCGCCACCGGCGGCAGCGGCGCGAGCCTGCCGTACGTCGAGGTCCAGGCGGAGAACTCCGCCACCAACGGCACCAACATCGGCCCGAGTTACACCCAGGGCCAGCTCGCCGACGAGGCGTCGTACCGCAAGGCGACGACCCTCCAGGGCACCGGCCAGTACGTCACGTTCACCACGCCGGTGGCGACCAACTCGATCAACTTCAGGTACAGCATCCCCGACACCTCGGGCGGCTCGGTCTACACCGCCGCGCTGTCCCTGTACATCAACGGCGTCAAGCAGCCCGACTTCACCCTGACCAACGCCTACAGCTGGTTCTACGGCAGCTACCCGTTCACCAACACGCCGGGCAGCAACCCGCACCACTTCTACGACGAGGCGCACCGCCTGTTCTCCACCACGTATCCGGCGGGCACAACCTTCAAGCTGCAGGTCGACTCCGGCGACACGGCGTCCTCGTACACGATCGACTTCGCCGACTTCGAGCAGGTCGGCGCCGCCCTGACCGCGCCCTCCGGGTCGGTGTCCGTCACCAGCAAGGGCGCCGACTCGACCGGCGCGGCCGACGCGACCAGCGCGTTCAACGCCGCGATCAGCGCGGCAGGCCCCGGCGGCACCGTGTGGATCCCGCCGGGCACCTACAACGTCCCCGGCCACATCAGCGTCAACAACGTCACGATCGCCGGCGCCGGCATGTGGTACTCCACCGTCACCGGCACGGCGCCCGGCTTCTACGGCAACTCCGCGCCCTCGGCCAGCACCGGCGTGCACCTGCAGAACTTCGCGATCTTCGGCGATGTGCAGGAGCGCAACGACAGCGCCCAGGTCAACGGCGTCGGCGGCGCGATGAGCAACTCGACCGTCGCCAACCTGTGGATCGACCACATGAAGGTCGGCGCCTGGATGGACGGGCCGATGGACGCCCTGACGTTCAGCGGCCTGCGCATCCGTGACACCACCGCGGACGGCATCAACTTCCACGGCGCGGTCACCAACTCGAAGGTGACCAACAGCGACATCCGCAACACCGGCGACGACGGCATCGCCACCTGGGCGGACTCCGGCATCGGTGCCGACGCCTTCGACACGATCTCCAACAACACCGTGTCCCTGCAGATCCTCGCCAACGGCATCGCGATCTACGGCGGCCACGACAACACCGTCAGCGGCAACCGCGTGGTCGACTCCGGCATCACCCAGGGCGGCGGCATCCACGTGGGGCAGCGGTTCTCCTCGACTCCCGTCGGCACCACCACGATCTCCGACAACACCATGATCCGGGACGGCAGCCTCGACCCCAACTGGCAGTTCGGCGTGGGCGCGCTGTGGTTCGACGGCAGCCAGGGCGCGATCACCGGCCCGATCAACGTGACCAACGCGCTGATCCAGCAGAGCCCGTACGAGGCGATCCAGTGGGTCGAGGGCACCATCAGCGGGGTCAACCTCAACAACGTGACCATCGCCGGCACCGGAACCTTCGCCCTCCAGGAACAGACCGGCGGCGCTGCCAAGTTCACCAACGTCACGGCCACCGGCGTCGGTTACTCCTCACCGGTCTACAGCTGCTCGGCCGGCAGCTTCACGGTGACCGACGGCGGCGGCAACTCCGGCATCAGCGGCACGCCGTACTGCGGAGGGTGGCCGGCCCCGGTCTACCCGCCCTACCCGTCCGAAGGCGTCACGGCGACCCCCGGTGCGCTCAACTTCGGTTCGGTACCCACCGGTTCGACCAGCGCCGCGCAGGCCGTGACGGTCTCCAACCCGACCAACACCGCCGCGTCCGTCTCGTCGATCTCCACCAGCGGCGACTACTCGCAGACCAACACCTGCGGCTCGTCGATCGCGGCGAACGGCTCGTGCACCGTCAGCGTGAAGTTCGCGCCGACGGCGACCGGCAGCCGCAGCGGCACGCTGACCGTCAACGCGGGCGGGGTCACCAACACCGTCACCCTCTCCGGTACCGGCACCGCGCCGGGCCCGGTGCTGAACACGGACCCGGCGAGCCTGTCCTTCGCGGCCACGGTGGTCGGCTCCTCGGCCGACACGCAGACCGTGAAGGTGACCAACTCGGGCACCACCTCGGCGACCGTATCGGGCGTCACTGCCACCGGTGACTTCAGCCAGACCAACAACTGCTCCACCCTCGCGGTCGGCGCATCCTGCACGGTGACCGTCGGCTTCAAGCCCACCACGGGCGGCTCGCGCACGGGCAACCTCACCATCAACAGCAACGCCAACAACAGCCCCACCGTCGTCGCCCTGACGGGCAGCGGCATCGACAGCACCACGAACATCGCCGCCGGGCGGCCGGCGACGGCGAGTGCGAGCAACAGCCCGTACGTCGCCTCGAACCTCACCGACCCGGACGCCTCGACGTACTGGGAGGGCACGAACGGTTCGTTCCCGCAGTGGGCGCAGGTCGACCTCGGACAGAACTACAGCGTCGGCAAGGCCGTGCTCAAGCTCCCGCCGGCGACGGCGTGGTCCGCCCGCACCCAGACGCTGTCGGTGCAGGGATCCACGGACGGCTCCACCTTCTCCACGATCAAGGCATCGGCCGGCTACACCTTCGACCCGAACTCCAACAACAACACGGTGACCATCACGTTCAGCGCCGCCACGGCGCGCTACGTGCGGGTGAACATCACCGCCAACACGGGCTGGAACGCCGCCCAGTTGTCGGACTTCGAGGTGTTCCCCAGCACCGGCGGCTCCTCGCCGGCGACCCTGTCGGCCAACCCGACGTCGCTGTCGTATCCCACCCAGGCACTCAACACCACCAGCAGCGCGCAGACGGTCACAGTGACCAACACCGGAACCGCGGCCGCGACCGTCTCCGGCATCACCGCCACCGGCGACTTCTCGCAGACCAACACCTGCGGGACGTCGATCGCGGCAGGGGCCTCCTGCACGGTCGCCGTCACGTTCACGCCCACCGCGTCGGGCACCCGCACCGGCGACCTCAGCATCGCCAGCAACGCGTCGAACGGCACGACCACGGTCGCGCTCACCGGCACCGGAGCCGGCGCGGTGAGCAGGAACCTGGCGGCCGGCGCGGCCACCACCGAGTCCAGCCACACCGACGTCTACCCGTCGACCAATGTGACGGACGGCAACCAGGGCACCTACTGGGAGAGCGCCAACAACGCCTTCCCGCAGTGGGTGCAAGTCGACCTCGGGTCCGCGCAGAGCGCGAGCCGCGTCGTCCTCCAGCTCCCCGCGACCTGGGGCGCCCGCAACCAGACGCTGTCCCTGTCGGGCAGCACCGACGGTTCGAGCTTCACCACCGTCAAGTCCTCGGCCACGTACACCTTCGACCCGACCACCAACAACACGGTGACCCTCACGTTCACCGCGACCACCCAGCGGTACTTCCGGGTGAACATCACCGCGAACAACGGCTGGCCGGCCGGCCAGCTCTCCGAGTTCCAGGTCTGGAACACCTGATCCGCCCCGGTCGGTGCCGCCGGGCGCGCTCGCACCCAGCGGCACCGACCACCGAAGCTCAGGAGGCGGCCTGGTCCTCCCGCACCCGGATCACGATCTTCCCGCGAGGATGTTCCGCGGGCAGGGCCTCGTACGCAGCACGGGTGTCGGACAGCGGTACGACACGGTCCACCACGGGAGACAGGCGACCGTTCTCGATCAGCTCGGTGAGAGCCTCCAGACCGGCACGGTCCGGCTCGACGACGAAGAACAGCCCTCGTGCTCCACGGGCCGCGGCGTCATCCGGATCCGGGGGCTGCACGATGCTGACCAGAGTGCCGCCCGGGCGCAGCGTCGCCCACGAGCGGGTCAGAGTGTCGCCGCCGACCGTGTCGAGCACGACGTCGACGTCGCCCACCTGATCCTCGAAACGCTCGTTCTTGTAGTCGACGACCAGACCCGCGCCGAGCCCGGTGACGAACTCCCGGTCGCGTGCGGAGGCCGTAGCCGTAACGCGCGCGCCGAGCGCCGCGGCGATCTGCACGGCGAAGGAGCCGACACCTCCGGCCGCGCCGTGGACCAGGACGTGCTGTCCCTTTGCCAATGACCCGTGTCCGGCGAGCGCCTGCCATGCCGTGAGGCCCGCCAGCGGGACGGCCGCGGCACTGGCGTGGTCCAGCCGGGAGGGTTTGGCGGCCAGGGCGTCCGCGGGGACGGTGACGTACTCGGCGGCCGCTCCGTCACGGGTGAACGGGATGAGCCCGTACACCCCGTCCCCGGCGGCGAGGCCGGTCACGCCCGGACCGAGTCCGGCCACGACCCCGCTGACCTCGTGCGAGGGAACGACCGGAGTCCTGTCGCTGCCCGTCCCGTCGAAACTGTCGGTCCATGTGGCGTCCCAGTCGAGCTCGCCGCTGGTGATGGAGGCCGCGTGCACACTCACCAGCACTTCGCCCGCGTCCGGTTCGGGCCTCGGCGCACTTTCGTACACCAGTTGCTCCGGTCCGCCCCTCTTGTGGGCGCGAACAGCACGCATGATGGTCATCGGGGCCTTCCTTCGTGGATACCCCGGCCTTCAGGCTGGGGAGGAATCGAAACTTCCGCGGAGCGGGGCAGGGAAAGCTGGTTCGCCTCCCGGGCGGACCGGCGTCCACCCCCAACCACGCGCGCTCCGCTGCAAATTGACGGGGTAGTGTGTGAGTTGTGGGGGCGACTCCTGTGAAGCGCGCGTTCAAGTACCGCTTCTTTCCGAGCGATGTGCAGGCGGCGGAGCTGTCGCGTACGTTCGGCTGTGTGCGGAAGGTCTACAACCTGGCTCTTGCGGCTCGCACGGAAGCGTGGGCGCGGCATGAGCGGGTGAACTACGTCCAGACGTCGGCGATGCTGACGGCCTGGAAGAAGACCGAGGAACTTGCCTACCTGTGCGATGTCTCCTCGGTCCCGCTGCAGCAGGCCCTGCGGCACCTGCAGACGGCGTTCACGAACTTCTTCGGCAGGCGCGCCAGGTATCCGCGTTTCAAGTCGCGCAAGAGGTCGCGGAGGTCGGCGGAGTACACCGCCAGCGCGTTCCGGTTCCGGGACGGCAGGCTGATCCTGGCGAAGATGGCGGAGCCGCTGGACATCGTGTGGTCGCGTCCGCTGCCGGAGGGAGTTTCCCCGTCGACGGTGACCGTGTCGCAGGATGCGGCCGGACGCTGGTTTGTGTGCCTGCTGTGCGAGGACCCTTCCGTCCGACCGCTGGCCGCCACCGACACGTCTGTCGGCATCGACGTCGGGCTCGAGCACCTGCTGACCCTGTCGACCGGCGAGAAGGTTCCCAACCCCCGGCATGAGCGCCGAGACCGTGCCCGTCTCGCCAAGGCCCAGCGGCACCTTGCCCGCAAGGCCCTGGGTGACGGAGCGAACCGGGCCAAGGCCCGCCGGAAGGTCGCCAAGGTCTACGCCCGGATCACCGACCGCAGGCGTGATCATCTGCACAAGCTCACCACTCGGCTCGTTCGTGAAAATCAAACGATC
>NZ_JBEOWS010000253.1:0-14656 GCF_040296125.1 Streptomyces sp. NPDC002265
CTGCTCGACTCCGCGCGTGCTTCCGGGGCCGAGGTCGACGCCGAGCTCAGCGGGCCGCTCGACACGCTGCCCGGTCCCGTCTCCCGGGAGGGCTATCGCATTCTCCAGGAGGCCCTGACGAACGTGCTGCGGCACGCGGGGGCCGTACCCGTCCGGGTGCGGGTCGAGGCCGCCGGGGGCGCTCTCGCGCTGGAGGTCCGCAATCCGCTCCCGGCGGGTGCGGTGCGGTCCGGCCGGGGCAGCGGTCTGCGGGGGATACGCGAGCGGGCCGCGCTGCTCGGCGGCCGGGCGCGGACGGGCGTCGACGACGGCGACTGGCAGGTGCACGCGGAGCTGCCGCTGCACTGATCTACGCTGGCCGGGTGGCGATCACCGTTCTTCTCGTCGACGACGAACCCCTCGTACGCGCGGGTCTGCGGGCCGTCCTGGAGGCGCAGCCCGACATCGTGGTGGTCGGCGAGGCGGCGGACGGCGCGGCGGTGATCCCGCTGGTGCGGCAACTGCGGCCCGATGTCGTCGCCATGGACGTGCGCATGCCTCTGATGGACGGCATCGAGGCCACCCGCGCGGTGCTGCGGACGGTCGCGGAACCGCCGAAGATCATCGTGGTGACCACGTTCGAGAACGACGAGTACGTGTACGACGCGCTGCGCGCGGGGGCCGACGGCTTCCTGCTCAAGCGGGCCCGGCCGGCCGAGATCGTGCACGCGGTACGGCTGGTCGCCGAGGGCGGTTCGCTGCTCTTTCCCGCGACGGTACGGCAGTTGGCGGCCGAGTACGGCGGCCGGTCCGGGAACGTGCAGGCCCGGGCGGTCCTGGACCGGGCCCGGCTGACGGAACGGGAGGCGGAGGTGCTGCGCCTGATGACCCGGGGCCTGTCCAACGGGGAGATCTCCGCCCGGCTGACGGTCGGTACGGAGACGGTGAAGTCGCATGTCAGCGCCGTACTGGCCAAGCTGGGGACGCGGGACCGCACCCAGGCGGTGATCATGGCGTACGAGTCGGGGTTCGTGACACCGGGCTGAAACGGTACGTCCGGGGCGGGACCGGGTGCCCGGCGCTCGCCGGGCCCCTCCGCGCCGAGTACGATCCGGCCAACACGCGCACGAGCTGGGAGGACGGACGTTGGGGCGGCTGACCGGCGGGGATCCCTCGCTGTTGCGGAGGATCAACTCCGCGGTGGTGCTGCACGCGCTGCGTGCCACGGACTGCGCGACGCTGACCGAGATCACCAGGGTGACGGGGCTGTCCCGGCCCACGGTCGAGGGCGTCGTCGAGGACCTCATCGTGGGCGGCCTGGTCGTCGAGACGGCCGCCGAGGAGGGTGCGACGCGGCGCCAGGGGCGTCCCGCGCGCCGGTTCCGGTTCCGTGCGGAGGCCGGTCATCTGCTGGGGCTGGAGATCGGCCCGCACCGGGTCGCCGCGCTCCTGGCCGACCTGGACGGCCGGATCATAGGGGCCCAGGCCAAGGACGTGGAGGAGACGGCTTCCGCCGACGACCGTCTGGAACGGCTGCGCACCGCGGTCGCCGAGCTGCTGCGGCGGGCGGGGGTGCCCCGGAACTCGCTGCGCGCCGTGGGGGTGGCGACGCCCGGGATCGTCGAGGCGGACGGCACCGTACGGCTGGGCACCGCGCTGCCCGAGTGGACCGGGCTGCGGCTCGGTGAACGGCTGAGCCGTTCCTTCAAGTGTCCGGTGCTGGTCGAGAACGACGCGAACGCGGCGGCCGTCGCCGAGCACTGGAAGGGCTGCGCCCGGGAGTCGGACGACATCGTGTTCGTGCTGGCCGGGCTGAGCCCGGGAGCCGGTTCGCTGATCGGCGGGCGGCTGCACCGCGGGTTCGGCGGGGCGGCCGGCGAGATCGGCGCGCTGCATCTGCTGGGCCGGGAGGTCACTCCGGAGACGCTGCTGTCGACCACGGACGAGCCGCTGCACCCGCTGGACGAGCAGGCGGTCGCGCAGGTCTTCGCACAGGCGCGCCAGGGCGACCAGCGGGCGCTGGCGGCCGTCGACCGGTTCATCCAGCGGCTCGTCCACGACGTCGCGGCGCTCGCTCTGGCGCTCGACCCGGAACTGGTGGTCATCGGCGGCTGGGCGGCCGGTCTGGACGGGGTGCTGGAGCCGCTGCGGCGCGAGCTGGCCCGCTACTGTCTGCGGCCGCCGAAGGTGACCCTGTCCCTGCTCGGCGAGGCGGCCGTGGCGACGGGTGCGCTGCGGCTGGCCCTGGACCATGTGGAGAAGCAGTTGTTCGCGGTGGAGGGCACGGCGACCGCGCGGGACTGACCGACCGAGGCCGGGCACGGACCGCCCTGCGGCCGGCCCGGCGGGCGGGAGCCGCGGGCGGCACAGGGACGCCAAGCCCGGCGGACGGGCGCGGTGGACGGGCGCGGAAGCGGGAGCCGACGGTTCGTCGCGGGGTGTCGTCATGGAGAACGCCGCGCGCCCCGGTGGAGTTCCGGGGCGCGGGCGGGACGTCGGTCAGGAGGCGCGCCGCTCCGGTCCGTGGTGGATCTCCACACCGCCCGAGGCGCCGAAGGTGAGCCGGCAGGTGTCCGCGCGGTAGGTGGCCACGGAGAGCGCGGCGACCCGGCCCCCGCTGAGGAAGCGGGTGGTGACGACGAGGACGGGGGCGCCGGGCAGCCGGTCCAGCTCCTTGGCGTCGTCGGCGCGGGCCGAGCCGAGCTCGACGGAGTTCTCCCGGCCCTCCAGTTCCAGCCGCTGGACCTCGCGCAGCACGGCACGGGCGCGTGCCGTGCCGGACGGCGCGTCTATGGCGGACAGGTCGGGGACCGAGGACCGCGGGATGTGCAGGAGTTCGGCGGCGACGGGCTGCCCCTGGCTCGTCCGGGACCGGCGTACCGTGTGCACGGCTTCGTCCGGGCCGGTGCCCAGGACCTCGGCGACGGCTGCGGGCGGCACGTCCAGGGTGCAGTCGACGGGCTGCCAGGCGTCCTCGGCCGATCCCGGCCAGGCGTGCTGTCCGGTGCCGACGGCCACACCGACCCGGGGCGGGGCGACGGTCGTACCGACACCGCGACGGCGCTGGAGCCGGCCCTCCAGCTCCAGCTGCTCCAGGGCCTGACGGAGGGTGGCGCGGGCGACGCCGAAGCGGGCGGCGAGGTCTCGCTCGTTGGGCAGGATCTCGCCCACGGCGAACTCGGAGTCCAGTGCCTCGCTGAGCACGGTCCTGAGATGCCAGTACTTCGGTTCCGGCACCGATTCCAGCTGCGTGGTCCCCACCCTGTCCTCCGCAATCGCCGTGCTCCGGCGGCGTTTAAGCGCCCTTGTTTATTAAAGGTTGTTGCACTTCTCTGCGACGATAAGGCGGGCTCCACCCTTGGTCAATACCAATCCTCGATCCTTCCGACCCGATTTGGGCCGGTCGCCGTGGAGCGTTCACAAGGCGTTCGCACTGGGCCGCATTCGTGACATCCGAACGAAACCCCCCGGTCAGGGGCCCGTTCTCCTCACCCCCCGCACGGCCGACCGCCGACCGCCGACCGCCGGGTGAAGACCGCAGACCGCCGGGTGACGATCCGTCCGGCGCGCGGGCCGGGCGGCGTGCGGGCCGGGCGGGCTCCCGGCCGGCACCGTTCCGGACGTCGGGCGTCCGATCCCCAACCCGGCGGCGTGCAGGGCCCGCTGAGGCCCGGGCCTGCCGGGACACGCGCGGCGACGAAGGGCTACCCGTCGGTAGTAATTGCTGACAAGCTGTCTACGGCGTCCGTCAGCGAGTCCAGCCGAGGAGCACCCCCATGTCCACCACCGTCTCCTTCCCGGTCCCCTCCCCCCGGGGCCCGCAGAACGTGACCGTCTCCTACGCGCGCGTGGGCCGCGGCGAACCACTGCTCCTGCTGCACGGCATAGGACACCACCGGCAGGCCTGGGACCCCGTGGTGGACATCCTGGCCACCGAACGGGACGTGATCGCCGTGGATCTGCCCGGCTTCGGCGCGTCCCCGGGCCTGCCGGACGGCCTCGCATACGACCTGCCCACGACCAGCGCCGTGTTCGGCGCGTTCTGCGAGGCGCTGGAGCTGGACCGTCCGCATGTGGCGGGCAATTCCCTGGGCGGCCTGCTCGCCCTCGACCTGGGGCGCGAGAAGCTCGTACGGTCCGTCACGGCCCTGTCCCCCGCCGGGTTCTGGTCCGAGGCCGAACGGCGCTACGCCTTCGGTGTCCTGGTCACGATGCGGCGGATCGCCCGCCGGATACCGCTGCCGCTGGTCGAGCGCCTGGCGCGCACGGCGGCCGGCCGTACGGCGCTGACGAGCACGATCTACGCCCGCCCCGGGCGCCGCTCACCCGACGCCGTGGTCGCCGAGACCCTCGCCCTGGCGCACGCCACGGGCTTCGACGCGACCCTGCGGACCGGAGCGGACGTCCGATTCACCGACGACATCCCCGGGATCCCGGTCACCGTGGCCTGGGGCACCCGGGACCTGCTGCTCGTGCGCCGCCAGGGGGTGCGCGCCAAGCAGATCATCCCCCGGGCCCGGCTGGTGCGGCTGCCCGGCTGCGGGCACTGCCCGATGAACGACGACCCGGCCCTGGTCGCCCGGGTCATCCTCGACGGAAGCCGCTGATCCCCGCGCGCGTGCGGTCGGCGCCGCCGAGCCGAGGGTGACCCCGGCGCCGACCAGGACGCTGCCCACGGCCTGGGCGGCACCGTAGGAGCCGGTGCCGACGAGCGGCGCGGTGCAGGCGGCCGCGACGGGGATGAGCCCGGAGAACAGCGTGGCGCGCTCCGCGCCGATCCGCTGCATGCCCATGTACCAGCACACGAAGCCGACGACGGTGACGATCACCGCCTGCCACAGCAGTGCGGCGGCCTCGTCGGCGCCGGGCCGCCGCAGCCACGCCCCGCCGTCCAGCAGCAGCCCCGCCACGGCGGACTCGACGGCCGCCAGTCCGCACACCGTGGCGGACAGCAGCCTGGGGCCCAGGTCCGCGAGCACCGGCACGGCCAGGACCGCGAAGCCGACCTCACCGACCAGCGCGCACCCGGAGAAGACGATGCCCGCCGCGTCCGTGCGCCCCCAGCCCTGGACGGTGCAGGCGCCGACGGCGACGAGCAACGCCCCGTACAGGACGGCCCGTCGGGGACGGCGTCCTTCCAGAAGGGGTACGAGGACGGCCACCACCACCGGCGCGCAGCCCACGAGCACCCCCGGGACAGCGGGTTCCGCGGAGCGTTCGGCGGCGAGGACGGCCAGGTTGAACCCGACCATGCCGACGGCCGCGAGCAGAGCGAGGCGGACCCACCGGCGCGGGGTGAGCGCCCGCAGCCGGGCGGCCGCCTCCGCGCGGGCGAGCGGGAGCAGGAGCAGGCAGGCGAGGCCGTAGCGCAGGAACTGACCGCCCGCGTACGGAAAGTCGCCGAGGACGCTGTTGGCGGTGAAGGACGCGCCGACGAGGGCGCAGGCGAGCGCGGCCAGGAGGCTGCCGCGCGTGCGGGTGGCGTTCATGGTGGTGACGCTAGGTTTCGCGGCGGCCCCGTTTAAGGTCCACTTCCATGACGTCTTCGGGGACCAATCCGGCAGGTTCGACGGCCTCGCCCGCCTGGGAGCTGCTCCTGCCGGCCGTCTCCGCACCGGCACGCGCGCGTGGCCGCTCCCTCCAGGCCGCGCTGCGGGAGGCGGTCCGCTGCGGGCGTCTGGCTCCCGGCACCCGGCTGCCGTCCAGCCGGGAGCTCGCCGCGGACCTCGGCGTCTCGCGCGGCCTGGTCACGGACGCCTACGAGCAGTTGACCGCCGCGGGCTATCTGCGCAGCGGCCGCGGTGCCGGGACCTGGGTGAGCGGTGCGGTGCGGCCCGCGCCCGCACGCGCGCGTGACCTCGCTCCGCGCTCCCCCGGCGGCGGCGCCGACTTCGTGCCCGGCACCCCGGATCTGTCGCTGTTCCCGCGCGCCGCCTGGACCGCCGCGCTGCGCGGTGTGCTCGCCGAGCTGCCCCACCACCACCTCGGCTATCCCGATCCGCGCGGGCTGCCCCGGCTGCGCGGCGCCCTGGCCGAACTGCTCACCCGACGCCGGGGTGTGGTCGCCGACCCGGAGCGGATCGTGGTCGTCTCCGGGGTGGCCCAAGCGACGTCCCTGCTCGGATCCGTCCTGCACGCGCGCGGTATGCCCGCCGTCGGGGTGGAAGACCCGGGCAGCCCTCAGCACAGCGGTCTGTACGCCGCGGCCGGCGTCGGCGTCGTACCGCTGCCGCTGGACAAGGAGGGGCTGGCCCTCGGGCCGTTGACGGCCTCCGGCGTGCGGGCCGTGGTGACGACGCCCGCCCACCAGTACCCGACCGGGATCGCCTACTCGGCACGGCGCCGCGCACAACTCCTCGACTGGGCACGCGCGGTGGACGGGTTCGTCCTGGAGGACGACTACGACGGCGACTTCCGCTACGACCGCGCCCCCGTGGGCGCGCTCCAGGGACTGGACCCCGAACGCGTCCTGTACACGGGTTCGGTCAGCAAGTCCCTCGCGCCGGGCCTGCGTCTGGGCTGGCTGCTCGTGCCGGACGCGCTGGCCGACGAGGTGGTGGAGCGCAAGCGGACCCTGGACCTCGGCCACCCCGCCCTGGACCAGGCCGCTTTCGCGCGGTTCCTGGAGCGCGGCGACTACGACCGTCAGCTGCGCCGCTGCCAGCGGGCCTACCGCGAGCGCCGCGACACCCTGGTGACCGCTCTCCAGGAGGCCTTCCCCGGTTCGTCGGTGACCGGGATCGCGGCGGGCCTGCACGCCATCGCCGCGCTGCCGCGCCGGTACGGGCCCGAGGAGCGGTTCCTCGCGCGCGTGGCCGCCGCCGGTGTCGCCGTACGCCCGCTGACGCACTGCGCGCACCCGGGTGCCGGTGGCGTGGCAGCCGACGCGTCCGGGGAGGTGCGGCTGGTCCTCGGGTACGCGCATCTGCCGCCTGCCCGGATCCGGGCCGGGATTCACCGGATGGCCCTGGCGGCCGGCGGGTGAACCGGGCCGCGCCTGCGGCCGGTTCGCGTGTCCCGGCGGCGCGGTCCGTTGTTCACTCCTGGTTTGCGTGTGCGCTGCGGTGTGCCAGTAGGTGTGGGGTGACATCGCACACCGGCCGGTTCCCGTCACTGGAGGCGCATCCATGTCACACCGTCCGTTCCCCGGCCGTCGCAGCGTGCTGCGCGGCTCGCTGGCCGCGGCGGCGGCCCTGACCGTGCCCCTCGGCCTCGGTGCCGCACCGGCGTTCGCCCGGTCCGGGCGCCCCCGGGCGGACTGGGGCGTGCAGAGCGGCGACGTGACGTCCGACTCGGGGCTGGTGTGGGTGCGTTCCGACCGCCCGGCCCGGATGACCGTCCAGACCTCCGCCACGGAGTCGTTCCGCAACCCGCACACCTGGCACGGTCCGCTGCTGGGCCCGGACACCGACTTCACCGGCACCACCCGGCTGCACGGGCTGCCCGCGGGCGAGCAGATCCACTACCGGGTGCTGCTCGCCGACCCGGACGACCCGCGCCGCACCGGCGAACCGGTCACCGGCACCTTCCGCACCGTCCCGGCCGGCCGACGGCACGGGGTGCGCTTCCTGTGGTCCGGTGACCTGGCAGGACAGGGCTGGGGCATCAACCCCGACCTCGGCGGCTACCGCATCTACGACGCCATGGCCGCGCTCGATCCGGACTTCTTCGTGTGCAGCGGCGACAACATCTACGCCGACGGCCCGATCGCGGCGACCCAGGCGCTGCCCGACGGCGGCACCTGGCGCAACATCACCACCGAGGAGAAGGCGAAGGTCGCCGAGACCCTGGCCGAGTTCCGCGGCAACTTCCGCTACAACCTCCTCGACGAGAACCTGCGGCGGTTCAACGCCCGGGTGCCGTCGGTCATCCAGTGGGACGACCACGAGGTGCGCAACAACTGGTACCCGGGCGAGGTGATCGCGGACTCCGACACCCGCTACACCGAGAAGAGCGTCGACGCCCTGGCGGCCCGCGCCCGGCGGGCGTTCAGCGAGTACTTCCCGGTCTCGACGCTGCGGCCGGGCGCCGCGCAGGGCCGGGTCCACCGGGTCATGCGTCACGGGCCGCTGCTCGACCTGTTCGTGCTGGACATGCGGACCTACCGCAACGCCAACTCGCCCGACGACCAGGCCGTGGACCCGCAGGGCATCCTCGGCCGCGAACAGCTGGAATGGCTCAAGCGGGAACTGTCGCGCTCGCGTGCGGTGTGGAAGGTCATCGCCGCGGACATGCCGATCGGGCTGGTCGTGCCCGACGCCACCGAGGGCCGGGCGAACTTCGAGGCGGTGGCGCAGGGCGACCCGGGCGCGCCGCTCGGCCGTGAGCTCCAGATCGCCGAACTGCTGCGGTACATCAAGCACCGGCGGATCACCGGCACCGTGTGGCTGACGGCCGACGTGCACCACACCTCGGCCCAGCACTACCAGCCGTCGCGGGCGGCGTTCACCGACTTCGAGCCGCTCTGGGAGTTCGTGTCGGGTCCGCTGAACGCCGGTGCCTTCCCGGCCAGTGCGCTGGACGGCACCTTCGGTCCCGAGCGGGTGTTCGTGAAGGCGCCGACGGCGTCCAACGTCTCGCCCGCGGGCGGCTACCAGTTCTTCGGCGAGGTCGACATCGACGGCGGCAGCGGGGAACTGACGGTGCGGCTGCGCGAACAGGACGGCACCGTGCTGTTCACCCAGGTCCTCCAGCCGGGTCGGGTCGGGCAGTAGCCCGGGAGTCCTGGCCTGTTGGGCAGGTTGTGTCCCCGCCTGCTCAACAGGCCCCGCAGGACGGCGTTTTCGCAGGTCAGGCCGATTGTCAGTGGTCGCCTCTACGGTTTTCCCATGACGCGATCTTTGCAGGCCGTGGCCTATCGACGACCCTCCGTGCTGGAATCCGCCGCGGGCGGACGGCGCCTGGCGCTGGAGACGTCCGAGGGCCTGACGCCCGTGGGAGCCGAGGCCCATCCGCGCTTCTTCGCCGGGTTCCTGACGGCTCCCCAGGTCGCCGCGGCGGGGCTGCTGGCGGTGGCGGACGTCGCGGCCACACGCTACTACCAGCGGCAGCTGCCCGCGTCGCTGGATCCGGTGGTGACGGGCAACGGCGACCGGCTGCGCTTCGAATCCTTCTCCGGCTGCGGCGGGGTGTACGCGCGGCTGGACGTCCTCGGGGGCGGCCTGGACGGCGGCGCGGTGGGACACGGCACGACGAACGTGGACGTCAACAACCCGCTGCGCGAGGCCCTGTCCCGGCTCGGCGGGGACGATCCGCTGCACTTGAGCGTCGGCCCCGAGGAACTCGCCGTGACCACGCTGGACGGCCCGGTCGTGGAGAAGAAGGTGCCGCTGCCCGACCGCTGGCTGCGCGGCTTCGCCGAGGCCCAGGTGGTGGCGGCCGGATTCGATCTGCGGGCCGAGCTGCCCGCCGCCGAGGCGGTGCGGTTCCTGCGCGCGCTGCCCCGGAGTTCGGGCCGCGGCGGCTCGGGCGGCCCGCTGTGGGTGGTGCCCGCGGGCCGTGGGCTGCGGCCGACGACCCGCGCGGTGTCCGGCGCGGTGTGTCTGCCCGGCCCGGAGCGGCTGGTCGCACTCCAGCGGGTGCTGCGGCACGCGTCGGCCCTGCGGGTGTACGGGCCGGCGGTCGCCCCGGGCGGCTCCGTCGCCGCGACGGCGAGTGCCTGGGAGGCGGTCCTGCCGGGCATGCGGCTGACCCTGACACTGTCGCCGGACGCCTCCCGCGGTTTCTCCGGCGAGGGCGGGGTCCTGGAGGCCCTGGCCACGGACGAGGCGGCGGCCGACGCCGAACTCCTGTCGGTGCTGCTGGCCTGGGAGCCCCGTGTCGACGTCGCGGACCTCGCCGCCGCCTCGGGCCTGCCGATGGAGCGGGTCCGGGCGGCGCTGGTCCGGCTGGGCACCTCGGGCCGCGTCGGGTACGACACGGCGGAGGCGGCCTACTTCCATCGTGAACTGCCCTACGACGCGCGGCGGGTGGAGCGCCACAACCCGAGGCTGCGATCCGCCCGGGCCCTGGTGACGGCGGGTGCGGTCGCCCTGGACGGCGCGACCGGGACGGTGACGGCCGAGGACGGACACATACACCGGGTGCGGGACGAGGCCGGGGCGCTGACGTGCAGCTGTCAGTGGTGGGCCGCGTACCGGGGCGGGCGCGGGCCGTGCAAGCACGCGCTCGCGGTACGGATGGCGCGGCGGGGCACCGTCGCGGAGCTGAGCGGGACCGGAATCGACGGGGGTGCGCGATGAGTGGACTGACGGACGCCGTGCGGACGGGCCGGACGGCCGAGGTGGTCCGTCTGCTGGACGGCATGACGGACACCGAGCGGCGGGCGGCCTTCCCCGAGTTGAAGCAGCTCCGCAAGGAACTGCGGCCACGTCGCTGGGAGTCGGACGCGCTTCGCGCCTACCCCGCCCTGCATCTGGCCGGCGCCGCCTGTCAGACCGGGGCGGCGGGGGTGGCGAGCTGGATCGCGGCCTCCGACCTCCAGTGGTCGTCGTCGTCCAGGTCGGACCTGCTGCTGCACGTCCTGGGCGACCGAGACCCCGCCTGGCTCGCCGAGGTGACCCGTCGGCTGGCCGAGCGCCCGGCCTCCTCGGGTGTGCCGCACGAGCTGATGGCGGGACTGGTCCGGCTCTCGGGCCACCCGGTCCCGACCACCGAGGCCTATGTACGAGGCTGGGTGGAACGCATCGGCTCCACCTGGTACCGCGGGGACTCGGTGCTGGAGCAGTTGCGCCGGGATCCGCACCTGGCGCGGTTGGTGGCGGCGCTGTTCGAGACGGACGACATCGGCAGCCGTATGCAATGGGGCGCCGCGGAAGGGCCCAACAACTGGACCGACGCGATCGCCCTGCTGACCGTCGAGGGCGCCCTCGACCGGACCGCGACCGTCGACGCGTGCGTGGCCCGGCTCCTGCGCGGCGGCACCGCCGCCGACCACCGGGTGTTCCTGCGGTTGCTCAAGGCCCTGGCGCTCACCCGCGACGAGCAGCGGGAGCGGACGGCCGACTGGCTGGCGCTGGCCTCGGACGCGGTCTCCGTGGTGGCCGCGCACGCCCAGTCGGTGCTCGGCACGCTGGCCGTCGAGGGCGGGCTGACCACCCGTCGGCTGTCGGAGATGTCGGCCGCCGTGCTGTTCCGTACCGAGAAGAAGCTCGTACGGGCGCAGTTGGTGCTGCTGGGGAAGGTGCTCGCCCGGGACGCCTCCTCGGCCGGTGAGCTGCTGCCCGTGGTGGCGCAGGCCTTCGGGTACGACGACCCGGACGTGCAGGAGCGGGCGCTCAAGCTCGCCGAGCGGCACCTCGGGAAGGTGACCTCGGCCGAGGTGCGCGCCGAGGTCGCCGATGCGGCGGCGGGGTTGATCCCCGTGCTGCGCACCCGGGCGGTGCGGTCGCTGGGCGCCGCGCCCGAGGCCGGGGATGCCGTGGCGCACCCGGAGGTACTCCCGCCGGTGCCCGTGCCGCTGCGGCTCGCGCCGGCGCCCGCTTCGGCCGTCGAACTCGCGACGGAACTGGGCGCCGTACTCGCGTCCTCGGGGGACGTCGCCGCGTTCGAGCGCGCCCTCGACGGCCTGGTACGGCATGTGTACAGCGACCGCGAGGGCCTGCTGGAGGCGCTCGCCCCGGTGACGGCACGCCGGTGGTGGAGCGGCGCCCACCCCGATCACGAGTACCACCTGCCGGCCGAGCACCACTACGGGGCGTCCTTCCACGCGTTCCACGACGCCGAGGACGCCCTCGACCTCGTCCTGGCGACGCTGGCGGGACAGTGCACGACCGCCCAGCTGCACCGGGCCGTCGTGCAGGGCGCGAGGGAGCGGCGCTGCCCGCACAGCGCGCTCGCCCGCGCCTTCGAGGCCCGGGTGTGGGAGGTGGCGTACCGGATACGGACCGACCCGCTGCCGTTCCTGCTGTCGACGCCCACCTGGAGCACCGGCCTGCTGGAACCGGACCAGCTGGTGGAGCGCCTCGACGCCTACCGACGGCTGGGGGCCAGGCCCGCGACGGCCGACTTCGCGCAGGCGCTGCTGCGGGTGCGACGCACGGACCGGACGGCAGCCGCGGCGGCCGCCACCCGGGCGGCGGCGCTCGGCACTCCCGAGGGAACACGGCTCGCCGCCTGGCTCGTCTCCGAGGCGCCCTCGCTGCCTTCGCGGCGCAGACGTACCTCGGGCCCCCGGGTCCTGATCGAGACCGCGGAACTCCTCGAGTTGCAGGAGGACTTCCCGGCGGAGTTCGCGCATCTGGGCCGCCCGGTGGGCGTCTTCGACGGACGGCAGTACTGCATGCACTGGGGCGACGAGCTGCGCCTGCACTGGCTGGCGCTGCTCCCGGAGCGGCGCGAGCTGGTGGCGGTGCGGCTGCTGCGGGACCTGTCCGCGGTCGCGGTGGACGACGCGCGCGGCACCGCCGTCCTGCCGCTGCTCGCGGAATCGGGCGGGGAGGCGGGGGACGCCGTGCGCCTGTGCCTGGCCTACGGGCTCGGCGCCCGCCACGCGGAGGACCGGCTCGCCGCCGTGGACGCGCTGCTGGTGCTGGCGGCCCGGGGCGAGCTGGACGCGGCCGGGCTGGGCGCGGACCTCGCGGAGCTGGTGCGCGGTGCGGCCGTGAAGCCGCAGCGGCTGGCCGACTCGCTGCGGACGGCGGCGGCCACCGGGGCCAACGCCACCGTCTGGGGCGTGCTCGGCCGGACGCTGCCGCCCCTGCTCGCCGGTCTTCCGGCCGACCGGGCGGCCGGGCGGGGGCTCGGGGAGCTGTTGACGGTGGCCTCGGAGTGCGCCGAACGGTCCGGTGCGCGCGGGGATCTGCCGCATCTGGCGCAGGCGGCGGCCCGGCGCGGCTCCTCCCGGCTGGTGACGCAGGCCCGGCGACTGCGCAGCGCGCTGACGGAGGGGGTGGCCGCCTGACGTAGTCGGCGGGCCGGGCCGGCCGGGCGCCGACCGGGGGTGAACTGGTTCGATGGGCGGGCGGTCCGGTGGCGCATCCTAGGAATCAAAAAAGCAGTAAAAGGTACAGATTCTGTCTTTACCACTCAGTCACAAAGCGTTCGTGATCACGCAACACACATCCTTCACAGTGGCTGCATGAATCGAGACATGTCTGATGTGACGCGCGCGAAGCACGGACGGCCCGTGCACCACTGGCGCAGGGATGTCGTGGAACTCGCCGCCGTCTTCACGGCCGTGGCGGTGGCGGACGCCGCGGCGAACCTGATCGGGCACGGCCCGGACGGCCCGGCCCTGCTGGTGATCTCGGCGGCGGCGCTCGCCGCCACGGCGGGCTTCCACGTCTGGTGGGCACGCCGCCACGGTCACGCACCTCCGGAGACCGATACCGGGACCCGGCCTCGCTCCGCCGAGCAGGCCGGGCCGCTCGACCCGTCGCACGCGACCGTTCCGTCCCAGGGCGGGGCGAGCACCCTCTGGCGCATGCGGACGACGGTCAAGGACGCGCCGGGATCACTCGCGGCGCTGTGCACCGCGCTGGCCGGTCAGCGGGTGGACATCCTCAGCCTCCAGACGCATCCGCTGGGTGAGGGCACGGTCGACGAGTTCCTGCTGCGGGCCCCCGCCGAGCTGCCCGCGGCCGAGATCACCCGCGCGGTGGCGCGGGCGGGCGGCACCGCGACCTGGATCGAACGGGCCGACGCGCACGACCTGGTGGACGCCCCGACCCGGGTGCTCGGACTGGCCACCCGCACCGCACTGGACGCGGCGGAACTCCCCCTCGCGCTGCGCCAGCTGCTGGGCCGCTGCACCATCCGGTCGCTGCCCGCCCGGCCGCTCGGCCAGGGGCGCGGGGCGGACGCCGTACCCGTCGAGGGAGTGCTGGAGGACACCGTGATGCGGCTGCGGGCACCGGAAGGCGGGGTGATCACCGTGGAGCGGCCGTATCTGCCCTTCACGCCGACCGAGTTCGCGCGGGCGCGGGCCCTGGTGGAACTGGACGCCCGGCTCGGCCCGCGCGTTCCGCTCGGCCAGGACGTACTGACGCTGCCCGAGGGCAACGACATCACCGTGCGCCGAGCCGACACCGGGGATCTGGAGGCCGCGAAGGACATGCACGAGCGGTGCTCGCCGCGCACCCTCTCCATGCGCTACCACGGCCCGGTCAAGGACGCGGACCGTTATCTGAACCACCTGCTCAGCCCGCGCTTCGGACGCACGCTCGCGGTGCAGACGGCGTCCGGGCGCATCGTCGGCCTGGGCCACCTGCTGTGGGACGGGGACGAGACGGAGGTCGCGCTGCTCGTCGAGGACGAGTGGCAGCGGCGCGGTATCGGGGCCGAGCTCCTCGGCCGTCTGGTCGCGATGGCCGCCGAGGCGCACTGCGAGAGCGTGTACGCCGTGACCCAGGCTTCCAACACCGGCATGGTCGCCGCGATGCGCGGCCTGGGACTGCCCCTCGACTACCAGATCGAGGAGGGCACGCTGGTGATCACGGCCCGGCTGGACACGGCGCCGGCCACCGCGCGGCCCCCCTACGGGCAGCACCAGGACCGGCACGGCGAGCGGATCACCCGCGAGTAGCCGTTCCGGCCGCACGTAGCCGTTCCGGCGGAGCCGAGCGGCCGGCAGCCTGCCGCACGCTCCGGCGGTGCCCGGAACCGGCCTGCCTCGCGCTTCGCGGCAGCGACGGCCCACCGACGCTCCCCGCCCGCGTGCCCCGGGGGACTCGCAGGT
>NZ_JBEOWS010000254.1:0-14624 GCF_040296125.1 Streptomyces sp. NPDC002265
CGGGTCCAGGGCCGGCCGGGTCGCGTCACCGAACGGGTCCCGTCCCTGCCAGCCGACGGTCCACAGGCCGAAGGTGAACCTGTCCTCGGGGGTGGGCTGGTAGCTCATACGGCGGCTCCTTGCTAGCTGAACTATTTCGTCATGGCCGTTTACAAATTAGTATGCCAGCACATCCCTGGGAAGGGACACGACGTCCCCGAAGGGTGAGATCCCGGTCTCCAGACCCTCGGATTTCAGAAAAACAGCAGGTCAGACCCCGCAGAGCCGCGGAAAAAAGCAGGGAGAGCCCGATGTCAGCAGCCGAGGGTCCGCTCGTCGTCGGTGTGGACACGTCCACCCAGTCGACCAAGGTGCTCGTCGTCGACGCGGCCACCGGACAGGTCGTCGCGAGCGGTCAGGCGCCGCACACCGTCTCCTCCGGAGCGGGCCGTGAGAGCGATCCGCGCCAGTGGTGGGACGCGCTGCACAGGGCCCTGCGCCAGTGCGGCGACGCCGCCCGCGAGGCCGCCGCGGTGTCGATCGGCGGGCAGCAGCACGGGCTCGTCACCCTGGACGCCCAGGGCGAGCCCGTACGTCCGGCGCTGCTCTGGAACGACGTCCGCTCGGCGCCTCAGGCGCGCCGGCTCGTCGAGGAACTGGGTGGACCGAAGGAGTGGGCGGACCGCACGGGAAGCGTGCCCGGCGCGTCGTTCACCGTGACCAAGTGGGCCTGGCTGGCCGAGCACGAGCCGGAGGCGGTCCGCGCCACCAAGGCCGTGCGCCTCCCCCACGACTACCTCACCGAGCGGCTGACCGGTCAGGGCACGACCGACCGCGGTGACGCCTCCGGCACCGGCTGGTGGTCGTCGCGGACCGAGGCGTACGACGAGGAGATCCTCGCCCACGTCGGGCTCGACGCCGCGCTGCTGCCCCGGGTGGTCCGGCCGGGCGAGGTGGCCGGGACCGTCCGCGACAGCCACGACCTGCCCTTCTCCAAGGGCACCCTGGTCGCCCCCGGCACCGGCGACAACGCCGCCGCGGCGCTGGGGCTGGGACTGCGCCCGGGCACCCCGGTACTGAGTCTGGGCACGTCGGGCACCGTCTACGCGGTGTCGAGGCAGCGTCCGGCCGACCCGACCGGGACGGTGGCGGGCTTCGCCGACGCCCACGGCGACTGGCTGCCGCTGGCCTGCACACTGAACTGCACGCTCGCCGTCGACCGCCTCGCCGCGCTGCTGGGTCTCGACCGCGAGGCGGTGGAGCCCGCCACCGGGGTCACGCTGCTGCCCTACCTGGACGGCGAGCGCACCCCGAACCTGCCCCACGCGTCCGGCCTCCTGCACGGTCTGCGTCACGACACGACCGCCGGCCAGCTCCTCCAGGCCGCCTACGACGGCGCCGTCCACTCCCTGCTGGGCGCACTGGACCTGGTGCTCGACGAGGACGCGGACCGCACCGCGCCGCTGCTGCTGATCGGCGGCGGCGCCCGGGGCAAGGCGTGGCAGCAGACCGTACGCCGGCTCTCCGGGCGGCCGGTCCAGATCCCCGAGGCCAGGGAACTGGTCGCGCTCGGTGCCGCGGCCCAGGCCGCCGGCCTGCTGACCGGCGAGGACCCGGCGGCGGTCGCCCGGCGCTGGAACACCGCGCAGGGACCGGTGCTGGAAGCGGTGGAGCGGGACGAGGAGACACTGGAAAGGATCTCCGGGGTACTCTCCGACGCGGCCACGCTGCTGGAACGAGAGCCGAACGCCCGCTGAAGGACGACGAACGAGGACTGACCGCAAGGATGACCGTACCGCTGCACGAGGGACACCCGACCGGACCCGGTCGGGCCCTGCCCGACACCCAGCAGGGCATGCGCCGGCGCAATCTAGCCCGGGTGATGCACACCGTGGGCGCCGAGGGCCCGCTCTCCCGTGCCTCGGTCGCCTCGCGCATCGGACTGACCCGGGCGGCGGTGTCGACCCTCGTCGACGAACTCATCCGCTCCGGGCTGCTGGAGGAACTGGGCCCGGAGCGGCCGGGCCGGGTGGGCCGGCCGGGGTCCGCCCTGGCCGTCAGCGGGCGCGGTCCCACCGGGATCGGCGCGGAGGTGGGGGTCGACCACCTCGCGGTCTGTGCGGTGGACCTGCGCGGGGAGGTGCGGGCGCGGGCGGTGCGGCACGGTACGAACCGCGGCCGCGCGCCCGGGCCGGTGCTCGAGGAGCTCGGCTCGCTGCTGCGCCTCGTCGTCGCCGACGCGGAACGTGAGGGGCTGTGGCCGGCCGGACTGGCCATAGCCGTGCCCGGTCTGGTCGCCCCCGACGCCCGGACCGTCGTACGCGCTCCGAATCTGGGCTGGCAGGACCTCGACCTCGGGGCGTCGTTGCCCGCCGGACTGCCGCTGACCGTGGACAACGAGGCCAACTTCGGCGGTCTGGCGGAGTTGTGGCTCGGCGAGGGCACCCCGCGCGACTTCCTCCATGTGTCGGCCGAGATCGGCATCGGCGCGGCGGTCGTGGTGGACGGACGGCTGCTGCGCGGGACACGGGGGTTCGCGGGCGAACTGGGCCATGTTCCGGTCCGGCCGGACGGGCCCGAGTGCGCGTGCGGCGGGCGCGGTTGTCTGGAGCAGTACGCCGGTGAGGAGGCGGTGCTGCGCGCGGCCGGCCTGGAGCCGGGCGAGGACCGGGTCGGACTGCTCGCCGGGCGGGCGGCGGCGGGCGACGAGGCCGTACGGCAGGCGCTGCGCGACGCGGGAACGGCGTTCGGCATCGCGCTGACCGGAGCGGTCAACCTCCTCGACCCCGAGAGCGTCGTGCTCGGAGGTGCGCTGTCCGGTCTCGCACCCTGGCTGCTGCCGTCCCTGCGCGAGGAGTTGGCGCGGCGCACGGCCGGCCCGGCCTGTGCCGTGTCCGTCTCGCGCCTGGGTCCCGAAGGGCCGCTGCTGGGGGCGGCGCACTCGGTGGTGCGGACGGTGCTGGACGATCCGGCGGCGGTGGCGGAGCGGGGCTGAGCCCCACGCCCCCGGCCTACCGCGGCTTGCGGGGAAGTGAACTCACCCTTCCGGGTGGCCGAGTTGTCCACAACGGCTCCGCCGTCCACGGAAGTCCGTCGGGCCCTTCTGCCCGATCCGTCGGGGCCGTACCGTGATTCACGTGAGGCGCAGCCGTCGCGTCGTGGCGACGGCAGGCCTGTCTGGTGGACGGGGGACGCTCATGTCGGGGGAATCGTCGGTGACATCACCTGCCGCGGCCTCTGCAGGTCTGCGGCGTAATGCCATCGGTCTGCGCGAGGTCCTGTTCCAGAGCGTCACGGCCATGGCGCCGGCCGCAGCCGTGGCTGCGTCGATCCCGTCGGGGGCGGCCTTCGCGGGCGGCAGCCTGCCGCTGTCGGTCCTGATCGCGCTGGTGGCATGCCTGTTCACCGCGTCCTGTGTGGGCGAGCTGGCCAGGGAGTTACCGGCCGCGGGCTCGGTGGCGACGTACGCGGCGCAGGGCCTGCATCCGGCCGTCGGCTTCCTGGTCGGATGGGGTTACGTGTTCGTGGAGGCCCTGGTCCCGCCGTTGCTGCTGCTCCAGCTCGGATTCACCACGGCGGGCACACTGCATCAGGAATGGTCCTCGTATCCGGCCGATCTGTGGTGGCCGTGGGCCCTCGCAGGCGCCGCCGTCATCACGGTGACCGGATACCTGGGCATACGGACATCGGCCCGCTTCGGCACCGTGCTCGGCGTCTTCGAGGTCCTGGTCTTCCTCGTGTTCGCCGTCTGGCTGATCGGCAAGGCGGGCGCCGACAACACCCTGTCGGTGTTCGGGACCTCCCACACGGCCGACGGCTACAGCGGGGTCGGCGGAGTGTTCGCCGGCTCGGTCTACACGGTGCTGGCCTTCGCCGGCTTCGAGGCGGCGGCACCCCTGGCCGAGGAGACCCGGGACCCGCGCCGCACGATGCACCGCGCGGTGCTCGGCGCGGCCCTCGCGATCGGCGTGTTCTACGTGATCACGACGTACGCCATGACGGTGTACTTCGGCCCCGACCGCTTCGGAACGTTCGGCGCCTCCGGTGCCGCGTCCTGGGAAGGAGTGGCCCGAGCGTCGTTCGGACTGTTCTGGGTGCTGGTGTTCCTCGCCGTGGTCAACTCCACCGTCGCCAACGCCAACGCGTGTGCCAGCGTCTCCACACGCACGGCGTTCGCCCTGGCCCGGATCCGCGTACTTCCCCGGGTGCTCGCCACCCTGCATCCTCGGCACCGCTCCCCCGTCGCGGGTATCGCCGTGCAGGCCGTGGTCGCAGTCGGCGCCGTGCTGGGGCTCGGCTTCGCCTACGACCCCGTGACCGCGTTCCTGCTGCTGGCCACCGTGATCGTCACCGTCGTGATCGGCGTGTACATCGTGGTGAACCTCGCCTGCGCGGGCTACTTCCTGCGCCGCGGCCGACCGACGCTGAAGCCGGTGCGGCACCTGGTGTTCCCCTTGCTGGGCGTGGCCGCGTTCGTGCCGGCCCTGCTGACCGCCGCGGGCCTGCCCGTCTTCGACTTCGTGACCGAGCTGACCGCCCCGGTGTCGTACGCGGGACCCGTCGTCGGCGGCTGGATGGCGGCCGGAGTCGTGGTGCTGCTGGTGCTCGTGCGGCGCCACCCCGAGCGCATAGCGGAGACCGCCCGGGTCCACCTCGACGAGACCGATCCCTCCCTCCCCTCGCAGAACGGAGCAGTCAGGCGATGAGCGACCCCCGCATCCTGACCGTGCGGCCCGAACCGCACGAATACGCCTGGACGTTCGGCGGGGCGCCGCCGGTGGCCCGGATCGCGCCCGGAACGGTCCTCGACCTGTACACGGAGGACTGCTTCGCCGGGCGGGTGCGCTCCGAGAAGGACCTGGTGTCCGAGGTGTGCGAGTTCCCGTTCCTCAATCCGCAGACGGGCCCCTTCCATGTGGAGGGCGCGGAGCCGGGGGACACGGTCGCGGTGCACTTCGTGTCGATCGAGCCGGCCCGGGACTGGGCGGCCTCGACGACGGTCCCGTTGTTCGGCGCGCTGACCTCGACGCACACCACGGCCACACTGCAGCCCCCGTTGCCGGAGACCGTCTGGATCTGGCAGCTCGACCGGGCCCGCAGAACGACGCTGTTCCGGGCGCACGACGGTGACATCGAGGTGGAGCTGCCCCTCGACCCGATGCACGGGACCGTGGGCGTGGCTCCCGCCAATCTGGAGGTGCGTTCCGCTCTGGTGCCCGACGCCCACGGCGGGAACATGGACACGCCCGAGATGCGGGCGGGCGTCACCTGCTACCTCGGGGTGAACGTCGAGGGCGCGCTGCTCAGCTTGGGCGACGGGCACGCCCGGCAGGGGGAGGGCGAGACGTGCGGGGTCGCCGTGGAGTGCGCCATGAACACGGTGGTGATCGTCGAGTTGCTGAAGGGGATCGCCACGCCGTGGCCGCGCATCGAGTCGGACACGCACATCATCTCGACCGGTTCCGCCCGTCCGTTGGAGGACGCGTTCCGGATCTCCCAGCTCGACCTGGTGCAGTGGCTGGTGCGGGACTACGGATTCGGTGAGCTGGACGCGTACCAGTTCGCGACCCAGGCCGTCGAGTCACCGTTGGCCAATGTCTGCGACACCAACTACACGTGTGTGGCCAAGCTCCGCAAGGAATGGCTTCCTGCGCGCGAGACGCACCGCGGGCTGCACGCGCGACTGCGCGAGAGCGCCTCGGGCCTCCGGTTCTGACGGCGCCGCGGCCTCACTGCCGGCCCTTCCCCCACCGAAAGGCGACACAGCATGGAACGGGCACCGCAACTGCCCGGCAGGCGAGGGCTTCTCAAGGGAGCCGCCCTCGCCGCCCTCCCGTACGCCCTGCTTCCCGCCACCCGGGCCGGTGCGCAGGCCCAGGCGGTCGACTACCCGCTCGCGGAGTCGCAGCCGGCCAGCACCTCCAACTACACGGTCTCGCAACGCCCCACGTCGTATCCCCTCAGCCATGTGATCATCCACGTCACCCAGGAGACCTATCCCGACACCCTCTCCATCTTCCAGAACCCGGCGAAGAAGGTGTCCGCGCACTACGTCGTCCGCTCAGCCGACGGGCACGTCGCCCAGTGTGTCCGCGAGCGCGATGTGGCCTGGCACGCGGGCAACTGGGACTACAACACGCGCAGCATCGGTATCGAGCACGAGGGCTGGGTGGACCGGCCCTCCTATTTCACCAACGCCCTGTACGAGGCGTCGGCCCGGCTCACGGCGGCGGTCTGCACCAAGTACGGCATACCCAAGGACCGCGCCCACATCATCGGGCACTACGAGGTGCCGGGTTCGGACCACAGCGATCCCGGTCCGAACTGGGACTGGGTCCGCTACATAAGGCTGGTCAACTTCGCCTGACCAGGCGGCGGACCCACCGCCCCCGACCGCCACCGGGCTCGGCGGCCACCGGGCCCGGCCCATCGTCCGGCACGACCGCCCCTCGGGGCCCGGCCGTCCCGTCGGCTTCGGTCGACCCGCCGGGTTCGGCCGTCCCGGGCGGCTCACGGGCCCCTCCGGCCGACCCGCCCACCACGGGAGCGTGCGCGGGCACGTCCACGGTCGGCACCGTTCCGGTCGTCGGCGTCGAAACGGTTGTCGGCACCCACCCCCGGAGTGACGATGTCCTCAACCGCACGGCCCGAGACATGTCCGTCGGGCCGCGGCGTCCGAGCCGTATGGACGCCGTCGCATCGCCTTCCGGGAGGCCGAGTTGACCGATCCATGGGTTGCCCTGGAACCGGGGGCCGACCCCGTCGTACGTGCGGAGCTGCTGCGGCACGCGTACGACACGTTCACCGAGGCGGGCACGGTGGAGCGGCCGGTGCGTGCCGTGGTGGCGGACTCCTGGCGCCGTTCGGCGCGCGCCGGGGTCGGGCCCGACGGCACCGCGAGCGTGGAGCTCATGGACGGTGAACTCGGCGCCTACCGTGCCGAACACCCGCTGGCCCGGGTGATGCCGCTGTTCCGCGAGCTGATGGGCACGTTCGCCGCCGACGGCAGACATCTGCTGGCGGTGTGCGACGCGCAAGGAAGGCTGCTGTGGGTCGAGGGCGACCCGGCGACCCGGCGGCAGGCCGCACGGATGAACTTCGTCCCGGGTGCCAGATGGGCAGAGACTGCGGTCGGGACGAACGCACCGGGCACGGCCGTCGCCGTGGACCGGCCGGTGCAGGTCTTCTCGGCCGAGCACTTCAGCCGCCGGGCGCAGCCCTGGACGTGCGCTGCGGCCCCGGTGCACGATCCGCGCACGGGGCGGCTGCTCGGTGCCGTGGACATCACCGGCGGGGACGGGCTCGCGCATCCGCACAGCCTCGGGTTCGTCCAGGCCGTCGCGCGCGCCGCCGAGTCCCAGCTGGCGCTGCTCACCGGCGAGCAACCGGCCGAGGACACCGCCGAGCTGACCGCGCTGGGGCACGACGAGGCACGGCTGTTCGCCGGCGGCCGCAAGGTGCGGCTCAGCCGCAGGCACAGCGAGATCCTGGTGCTGCTGGCCCGGCACCCGGAGGGACTGACCGGCGACGAGCTGCTGTGCGCGCTGTACGAGAGCGAGTCGGTCACTCCGGTGACGTTGCGCGCCGAACTGGCCAGGCTGCGCGGCTTCCTGGGCCCCGGGCTGCTGGCCTCGCGCCCCTACCGGCTGACCGTCCCGGTGGAGTCCGATGTCGCCGCCGTCGAAAGACGGCTGGAGACCGGTGCCGTCACGGCGGCCGCGGCGGCGTACACCGGACCGCTGCTGCCGGGCTCGGTGGCCCCGGCGGTGGTGCGGCTGCGCCGGCGCCTCGCCGACGGCCTGCGGGCGGCGCTGATCGCCCGCCGCGATCCCGATCTGCTGGCGGACTGGGCCCACGCGCCGTGGGGCGAGGAGGACCTCGACGTCTGGCGGGCGCTCGCCGCGGTGCGTCCGACGGCGGCGGTGCGGGCGCGGCTGTCCGCGCTGGAGACCGAACTGGCCGCGCCCGTACGGCCGTCGGGTGCCGAGCTCGGTCCGCTCCACAAGGACGCAACGTGGTCGCAACGTCCGCGCCCCTAGCCTCGCGCCGAAAGCTGCCCAACGGCGGGCAGTGCAAGTGAAGGAGGCCGACCGGCATGACTCGTTACGCGGCGCCGGGCACCGAGGGCGCGATCGTCTCCTACCAGTCGCGCTACGACCACTTCATCGGCGGCGCGTATGTGCCGCCGGCCCGAGGACAGTACTTCGACAACCCGAGCCCGGTGAACGGTGAGCCGTTCACCGAGGTCGCGCGGGGCACGGCGGAGGACGTGGAGCGGGCGCTCGACGCGGCGCACGCGGCCGCGCCGGGCTGGGGCCGGCTGTCGGCGACCGAGCGCTCCGACATCCTGCTCAAGATCGCCGACCGGATGGCGGCCAACCTGGAGCAGCTGGCGGTCGCCGAGAGCTGGGAGAACGGCAAGCCGGTCCGGGAGACGCTGGCGGCGGACATTCCGCTGGCCATCGACCACTTCCGGTACTTCGCGGGCGCGATCCGTGCCCAGGAGGGGGCGCTGAGCCAGGTCGACGACGACACGGTGGCGTACCACTTCCACGAGCCGCTCGGCGTGGTCGCGCAGATCATCCCGTGGAACTTCCCCATCCTGATGGCCACCTGGAAGCTCGCCCCGGCGCTGGCGGCGGGCAACGCGGTCGTCCTGAAGCCGGCCGAGCAGACCCCGGTCTCCATCCACTACTGGATGAGTCTGGTCGCCGACCTGCTGCCGCCGGGTGTGGTGAACATCGTCAACGGCTTCGGCGAGGAGGCGGGCAAGCCGCTCGCGTCGAGCCCGCGCGTCGCGAAGATCGCCTTCACCGGGGAGACCTCGACGGGGCGGCTGATCATGCAGTACGCCTCGGAGAACCTCAAGCCGGTCACCCTGGAGCTCGGCGGCAAGTCGCCCAACATCTTCTTCGACGACGTGTGGGACAAGGACGACGACCTGCGGGACAAGGCGCTCGAAGGCTTCACCATGTTCGCGCTGAACCAGGGCGAGGTGTGCACCTGCCCGTCCCGTGGGCTGATCCAGCGCGGCAACTACGGCGACTTCCTGGACGCGGCCGTCGCCCGCACCGAGCTGATCAAGCCGGGCCACCCCCTGGACACCGACACGATGATCGGCGCCCAGGCGTCCAGCGAGCAGCTCACCAAGATCCTCTCGTACATCGACATCGGTGTGCAGGAGGGCGCCAAGGTCCTCACCGGCGGCGAACGCGCCGACTACGGCGGTGATCTGAAGGGCGGCTACTACGTCCGTCCGACGATCTTCGAGGGCGACAACCGGATGCGGGTCTTCCAGGAGGAGATCTTCGGTCCGGTGGTGTCGGTGGCCTCGTTCGACGACTTCGACGACGCCATCAAGATCGCCAACGACACGCTGTACGGCCTCGGGGCCGGTGTGTGGACGCGTGACATCAACACGGCGTACCGCGCCGGCCGGGCGATCCAGGCGGGCCGGGTGTGGACGAACTGCTACCACGCCTACCCCGCGCACGCCGCCTTCGGCGGCTACAAGCAGTCCGGCATCGGCCGTGAGACCCACAAGATGATGCTGGAGCACTACCAGCAGACCAAGAACCTGCTGGTGTCGTACTCGCCGAAGAGGCTGGGCTTCTTCTAAGCGCAGAGGCACAGCAAAAGGGCGCCTGACCGGGCGAAGTGCCGGTCAGGCGCCCTCCGGACGTGCGACTACCCCCCGATCACGGCCTGTGCGTCCGGGCTCGGCGGGTCCGGGGTGTGGGCCGGGGCCGACGCCCAGCGGTCGAAGCGGTCGGCGGGTGTGTTGGTGATGCGGAACGTGCCGTCGCCGTTGGAGAACGCCACCGGCAGCGTGTACCACCAGGGGGTGTGCGGGCCTCTGATCAGGGCGACATCCGTGCGGCCGTCGCCGTCGTAGTCGCCCGCCCGTGCCTTCACACCGGGTACGGACGCCCAGCCGGCGAAGTCGACGGACGACCCGTTGGTGACGCGGAAGGTTCCGTCGCCGTTCGAGAACGCCACCGGCACCGAACCCCAGCCGCTCCCGCCGACCAGCGCGACATCCGCACGGCCGTCATGATCGAAGTCACCGCTGACCACCTGCACTCCGGACACCTGCGCCCACCCCGCGAAGTCGGAGAGCGGGGTGTTCGTGACGCGGAAGGTGCCGTCGCCGTTGGAGAAGGCCACGGGCAGCGTGTACCACCAGGGGGTGCCGGGGCCCGGCACCAGGGCGATGTCCGTACGGCCGTCCCCGTTGAAGTCGCCCAGCCTGGTCTTCTCCCCGGCCACGGACGCCCAGCCGGCGAAGTCGGCCTGCGGGGCGTTGGTGATGCGGAACGTCCCGTCACCGTTGGAGAACGCCACCGGCACCGACGCCCAGCCGCTGCCGCCGACCAGGGCGACATCCGCACGGCCGTCGTGGTCGAAGTCACCGCTGACGACCTGCGCCCCCGGCATCTGTGCCCAGCCGGCGAAGCCGTTCACCGAAGCGTTGGTGATGCGGAACGTGCCGTCGCCGTTCGAGAACGCCACCGGCACCGAGCCCCAGCCCGGGCCGCCGGCCAGCGCGATGTCCGCACGGCCGTCCCCGTCGAAGTCACCGACCTGCGGCTTCACGCCGGGCAGGGACGCCCATGCGGCGAAGTCGCCCACGCCCGCGTCGGTGGCGCGAAAGGTCCCGTTGCCGGCCGAGAAGGCCACCGGCAGGCCGTCCCAGCCCGCGGCGCCCGTCGCCGCGAGGTCGGTGCGGCCGTCGCCGTCGAAGTCACCGCTGTAGGTCCGGGCCCCCGGAGCGGCGGCCAGCCGCGGGAAGTCCCCCGCCACGTCGAACTCCGGCGAGAAACGGCCGTCGCCCTGGGAGGAGTTGACGGGCAGAGCCTGCCAGGCGTCCGAGCCGCCGAGCGCCATGTCGGTACGGCCGTCGCCGTTGAAGTCACCGGTGCTCACCGCAGCGGTCGCGGTGGTCGAGGAGGCGTCCGGGCCCGGGTTGACGAACACCCCGCCGGGGTAACCGACGTCGCACAGGCCGTCGTTGTCGACATCGCCGAGCGAGACGTCCGCGATCCGCGTCGCCGACTGATTGAGGTAGGTCCAGCGCCCGCCGAGCGAGCTGGACTGGTACCACCAGGTGACGCCGGTGGCGATGAAGGCGTCGTTCACGCCGTCGCCGTCGAAGTCGCAGTACTTGCGCTGGCCGCCGGTGTAGGAGTCGAGGGTGTTGGCGGACTGGTGCAGCCCGGTCTCGGTCTGGTCCAGCGCGGCGTGCAGGGGCAGGATCGAGCCCACCCACAGGTCCGAGTGCTGGAAGACGTTGTGCGACACGGTCATGCCGACACTGGGCGTGCCGCGGAGCTTGACGCCCGTGCCGTTGGTGTACCAGACCGTGTTGTACTCCACGTCCATGTACTCGCCCGCCGAGCCGCACTCGTAGCTGCACGACGAGTCGTTGCCGTGCATGTCGATCTCATGGGTGTGCCAGACGTGGGAGTTGTCCCCGCCGCCGCCCCAGATCAGGTTGCGGTACGCCAGATAGCCGTCCCCCGCCGAGCCGTCGCCGGTGATGGCGTGCCGGTTGAAGTCGAACACGTTGCGTTCGACCAGGGAGTAGGCACCGTGCCCCATCACCACGCCGTAGCCCGCGCCGTGGCCGCAGCAGATGGTGCCGGTGGGGTGCTGGTTGTGGTGGATGTAGTTGTCGTGCACCCACACGGTGGAGGCGTTCCGGAGGCTGATCCGGTTCTGTCCGTCCTGGATGTTCACGGCCGAGCCGCGCCAGTGGTCGATCTCGCTGTGGTCGATCTCCACGTTCACGCCGGAGTCCACCCGGATCCCGTCGGAATCGCTGGTGTCGACCGCCGAGTAGGGATCATCGCTCTCCGCGCCCTGCACCCGGAGCCCGCTGAAGCGCACATTGTCGCTGTGCGTGCCGTCCCCGTCGTTGCCGACCCGGAAGAGGATGCGCGGGAACGACGTCGTGAACAGCCGCGGCCCCCGCGCGCGCTGCGTCCGGTCGCCCAGGATCTGCACACCCGGGGCGACCGGCAGGGACTCCCGCCCGGTCAGGTCCAGATCCACGTTCCCGGCGATCCGGACCACCGCGTCCGGTGTGTCGATCGCCTGCACGAACAGGTCCTGCTGGCCGTCGGAGGTGATGAAGAAGGCCGGCGCCGCGGCCGGGGCGGCGGACACCGCCGGACCTCCACCCAGCAGAAGCCCGAAGGCCAGCGCCAGCACGCCGCCCAGGGCCGAGCGCCGATGCCCGAAGATGCCCACGCCTGACTCCCCTTCGAAGAAGTGGACGCGTGAATGCGTCGCTGACAGGTGGGCGTTCCAGGCCGTGCCGTCCCGTGCCATCGCGTTCCCCGGGCCGTCCACCGCGGGCACCGGCCCTTGGGCATCATGCGGTGTCCATCTTCCGTGCAACGTAAGGCTGTTCCCCCCGCCGCGGGCGCTGCGATAGGCTCACTCGCCGTTCCCCGCCTGTGGCAAGGCCACCGATCACGACCGGCACGGCGGTCCGGGCGGCTTTCCCTGGCGCTGTCGAGTGCACTCGGGAGAGAAATACAGCCGTGAACGATGTCGATGCGCCCGTGCGGGACGCTCCCGGCCCGGCCGGGCACGGCGCCGCGCGGACCGGTGACCTGCCGGCCCTGCTCGACGAGGGCACCCGTGCCGTCGTCGACGACGGTGATCTGCGCGTCGGCCGGGACCGCTTCGAACGCGCCTACCGCATGGCCGAGTCGGCCGGCGACGAACGGGCGATGGCGGTGGCCGCCCTCGGCTTCGGCGGCCTGTGGGTGCACGAGCATCGCACGGTCGCCGGGTCCGTGCTCCTGGAATCGCGGATCCGCAGGGCGCTGGAACTGCTCGACCCGCAGTCCTCGCTGGCACTGCGGCTGCGGATCCGGCTGGCCGGGGAGAGCGGCTACCGCAGCGGCGACACCACGGCGGTCCTGGCGCTGCTGGAACTGGCGAGGTCGCGGCCCGGTCCCATGGCGCGCGCGGAGGCGTTGAGCCTGGCCCATCACTGCCTGGTCGGTCCGGAGCACGGCGCGCTGCGCCGGGAACTGGCCGCCGAGCTGGTCGCGGAGAGCTTCCGGACCTCGCGCCGCAGCGATCTGCTGATGGGCCTGCTGTGGCAGACGGTCGACATGTTCCTGGACGGCGATCCGCACGCGGAGCGCTGCCTGGCCGAGCTGCGCGGCCTGCTGGCCGAGCGGGACCATCAGGCGGTCGGCTTCGTGGTGAGCGCGATGCAGGTGATGCTGGCCGTCCGCGCGGGCCGTCTCGACGAGGCCGAACGCCTGGCCGAGGCCTGCACCAAGCGCGGGATCGCCGCCGGGGACGTCAACGCCACGGTGTGGCAGGCCGCGCAGATGGTGACCATCCGCTGGTACCAGGGCCGGGTGGTCGAGCTCGTGCCGCTGCTGCGCGAAGTGGTCAACTCCCCGACGCTGAGCGCGGTGGACGACCATGCCCTGGCCGCGCTGGCGGTGGCCGCGGTGACGGCCGGGGACCGGCGCACGGCGGCCGGCGCGCTGGCCACGCTGTGCGGCCGCGACCTCGGCGACCTGCCGCGGTCGAGCAGTTGGATGGTGACCATGCACGGTGTCGCGGAGGCCGCCTATCTCCTCGACGACACCGCGACCGCGGCGCGGGTCTACGAACTGCTGAGCCCGTACGGCCATCTGCCGATGGTGGGCAGTCTCGCCGTCGCCTGCTTCGGCTCGGCCCAGCACGCGCTGGGGGTGGCCGCGCTGACCACGGGGGACGTCGACCGGGCCGTGACCCACCTCCGGGACGCGGTACGGCAGAACCTCGCCCTCGCACACTGGCCCGCGGTCACGGCCTCCCGGGACCGGCTCGCGCTGGCGCTCGTACGGGCGGGCCGGCAGGCCGAGGCAGACGCCGTACGGGAGGAGCTGACCGTGGCCGCCGACGAGGCCCCGGCGCTCGCCGGGGCCGGGGAACCGGGCGGCAGCGCGTCAGGGGGCCCGGACGGGCAGGAGCGGCACACGGCGTTCTGCACCCGGCTGGGCCGCAAGTGGCGGATCGGATTCGGCGGCCGCAGCGTCCTGGTGGAGCACAGCGTGGGGATGCTCCACCTGGTGGTGCTGATCGCCAACCCGCGCCAGGAGATCCGGGCCGTCGACCTCGTGGCGGGGCTGACGGCGCTCAACGGGGCCGCCGAGCACACGGCGCTGTCCGGGCAACCGGTGCTTGACCGGGTGGCGGCCCAGGAGTACCGCAACCGTCTGGCCGGGCTGCGCTCCGAACTCGAGGCCCTGGAGGCGGCCGACGACCAGGAGCGCGCCGCCGTGGCCCGGGTCGAACACGACTGGCTGATCGCCCAGTTGGCGGGCGCCACCGGTCTGGGCGGGCGACCCCGGCGCTTCCCCGAGGCGGAGGAGCGCTCCCGGGTCGCGGTGAGCAAGGCCGTCCGGCGGGCGCTGGACCGCATCACGGCGGCCGATCCGGTGATCGGCGGCCACCTGCGGCAGGCGGTTCACACCGGGGTGCGGTGTTCCTACTGGCCGGAGTGACAGGACCACTGCACGGGAGGCCGGACCCTGCGCAGTTGCCGGCCCCACTGCCGGGCGGCGGGGCCGCCACCTGCCTCCAGGTGGGGCGATGAGACAAAACAGCTGCCGCCGGGGCGGTCATAT
>NZ_JBEOWS010000255.1:0-14578 GCF_040296125.1 Streptomyces sp. NPDC002265
GCCGGTGCTCGTGCATGCCCAGCCGACCGAGCATGTGCTGCAACTTGTGCCGCAGCCGCTCCAGTCCGGCGATGTTGTTGCCCTCGTCGAGGGTGCGCCGGCAGGGCCGGCCGCGGCAGCCGTCCGGCCACGACGCGGCGGGCGAAGGCACCGGCCCGCTCCCCCGGCGCGACGCGTGAACCCGGCCCCGTCCCCGGCCGGGGGAAGTGGAAGAAGAACCTGTTGACGGCCGTGCCCCGGCAACGGTCCGCCGGGAACGACCCCACCCGGTCGGCAGAGCCGTCCACGGGGTTCCCGATCCTGGGACACACCTGTGACATCGGCGCCGGGCCGCCTTCGTGGACCGGCGGACGCTGTCACCGACCAGCGGTCGAATACCGGACGTATCGGCCGAAAAGCCGCCATGGACCGGAGTCCTGTTCTGATTCACCACCCCTGGGTCATCACACGGCACGATCCGCATTCCTATGATGGGCCCACGGCACCGCGGACCGCTGCGACCAGGCAGTCCGAAACGGTGCAGATGCGGCGCGATGGTGGAGGGGTCTGATGACTCAGGGGGCCGGTCAGGGACCCGAGGTGGAGCGGACGGCGACGTTGCGCGACTTCCGGGTGCCCGCGTACGTGCACGAGACCGGTCCGTACGCCCACGACATCCACCCCGGCGAGGCCGTCGCACCCATGGAGGAGCCGGTGGAGCATCCGGACGGGTACACGCCCACCCAGCGCGACCTGCCGGTGATCAACCGGGGTGACACCCTTCAGGTCGCCGTCGAACCGGCGTCCGCCACCGTTCCGCAGCCCGCCGTCGGGCCCGGCCCGCTGTACGTCGTCGGTGATGTGCACGGCTATCTCGACGAGCTGGTCGCCGCTCTCCAGGCCCAGGGCCTGATCGACGCGGCCGGCCAGTGGTGCGCGGGCACCACACGGCTGTGGTTCCTCGGTGACTTCACCGACCGCGGCCCGGACGGCATCGGCGTGATCGACCTCGTGATGCGGCTGTCCGCGGAGGCCGCCGCGGCCGGCGGCTACTGCAAGGCCCTCATGGGCAACCACGAACTGCTGCTGCTCGGCGCCAAGCGGTTCAACGACACCCCCGTCAACTCCGGCGCGGGCACGGCCACCTTCCAGGCGGCCTGGCTGCTCAACGGCGGCCAGAAGACCGACATGGACCGCCTCCAGGACCACCACCTCCAGTGGATGGCCCGCCTCGACGCCATCGAGGAGGTCGACGGCCATCTCCTCGTCCACTCCGACACCACCGCCTACCTCGACTACGGCGACTCGATCGAGGCGGTCAACGACACCATCCGCGAGGCCCTGACCCGCAACGACGCGGACGAGGTCTGGGACCTGTTCCGCAAGTTCACCAAGCGCTTCTCGTTCCGCGACGAGGGGGGCGCGGACGCCGTCCGCTCCCTGCTCGACATGTACGGCGGCTCCCGCATCGTCCACGGTCACAGCCCGATCCCCTATCTGCTGGGCGAGGTCGGCTCCGAGGACGACGAGGACGGCAACCGCCCCGTGGTCGACGGACCTCACGTCTACGCCGACGGCCTAGCGATCGCGATGGACGGCGGTGTGACCATGGCCGGAAAACTGCTGGTCCAACAACTTCCGCTGCCCACCTGAGCGTTCACGGGACTCGCCTCCGGCAGACGGCGCCCCTACAGGACAGCACCCAATTCTGGAAACACCCTGTCACCCCGAGCCGTAGCCGCTCTACTATCGGCTTATCCGTAGCAGGCTCCCCTCCGTTTCTGCCCGACGGCTCGTCGCCATGCGAGCCTCAAGCCCTACGGAGCATCGGGGGATGCACATGAACAGCGTTCCGCAGCACCTGCTGAGCGAGGACCGCCAGGAGTACGAGCGGGTCCTCGGTGAGGCGCTGCGCTCCGCACCACACCGCCCGGAACTGGCCGCTGTCGGACAGCGGCTCAACCCCGAACAACTGCGCACCATGGCGCTCAACGCCACCGCGCTCATCACGGCCGCCGCGGCGACCGAATACCAGCACTACGTGAAGGTCCGCGAGGAACTGCGCCAGCCGGCGCCGTCCACCCCGTCGTCACCCATGTCCGCATCCGGCTCCGTGGAGCCGGGGGCAGGTGCGATGGGGCTCGCCACCACCATGGGGGAGGTCGCGGAGACCGCAGGCGCAGGCGCCGTCGCGGTCGTCGCGGTCCTCGCCCCCGTCCTCGCCGGAACCGCCGCGGCGATCTTCCTGCTCGTGGGCTACATACTCAAAATGCTGGACCCCGAGCCGACGATCGCCCAGACCATGATCACCGCCGGATGGGTGTTCGGTGCCATGACGGCGGCCGCGATCCTCGTGGCCACCGTCGGGCTGCTGCTCACCGCACTGCGCAACCGGCCCTCACTCGAAGCGGAGTCGCAGGCCGCACTGCACGAGGAAGTGACCCGGGCCAGGGAGGCCTGGTGCGAGGCCCTCCTGGAGCGGGGCATCCTGCCGTTCCTGCGAGAGGCACTCGCCGAACCCGGCACGGCGGTCGCGGGACACCGCACCGCCCCGTCGGCACCGACCGGCCGCATGCCCCGCCTCGGCTACGACCGTCCGGGCTTCACCAGCCCCGACGACGGCCCCGCCGCGGCTACGCGCCCGAGCTACACGAGCCCGGACTTCACCAGCCCGGACTTCGGCGGCCCGGAGCACCAGCCGGAATAGCCCCTCGGCTTGCGCCCTCGCAGGGAAGGCGCAGGCCGAGCATCCGGCCGAGCCACCGACACCGGCACCGACACCGGCAGCGGGTCGGAGCACGGACGGCGCGTTCGGAGCACGGACGTCGTGTTCGGACCTCAGTCCGCGATCGGCAGGTACACCCGGTTGCCGCTCGCCGCGAACTCCTTCGATTTCTGGAGCATCCCCTCGGCGATCTCCGCGGACGACGCCCCCTCGGCCGCCGCCCCGCCGAACCGCTCCGTGATGCTCTGGCTGATCTTCATCGAGCAGAACTTCGGCCCGCACATCGAGCAGAAGTGAGCCGTCTTGGCCGGTTCGGCCGGCAGTGTCTCGTCATGGAACTGCCGTGCCGTGTCCGGGTCGAGAGCGAGGTTGAACTGGTCCTCCCACCGGAACTCGAACCGGGCGTCGGAGAGCGCGTCGTCCCAGTCCTGGGCACCGGGATGACCCTTGGCGAGATCGGCCGCATGGGCGGCGATCTTGTAGGTGATGACACCGGTCTTCACGTCGTCACGGTTGGGCAGGCCCAGGTGCTCCTTGGGCGTGACGTAGCAGAGCATCGCCGTGCCCCACCAGGCGATCATCGCGGCGCCGATGCCGGAGGTGATGTGGTCGTACGCCGGCGCGACGTCCGTCGTCAGGGGGCCGAGCGTATAGAACGGAGCTTCATCGCAGATCTCCTGCTGAAGGTCGATGTTCTCCTTGATCTTGTGCATCGGGACATGGCCCGGGCCCTCGATCATCGTCTGTACGTGGAAACGCTTCGCGATCCGGTTGAGTTCCCCGAGCGTGCGCAACTCGGCGAACTGCGCCTCGTCGTTGGCGTCGGCGATCGATCCCGGCCGCAGGCCGTCACCCAGCGAGTACGTGACGTCGTAGGCGGCGAGGATCTCGCACAATTCCTCGAAGTTCTCGTACAGGAACGACTCCTTGTGGTGCGCAAGACACCAGGCCGCCATGATCGAGCCGCCGCGCGAGACGATGCCCGTCTTGCGGTTCGCCGTCAGCGGCACGTACGGCAGCCGGACGCCCGCGTGGACGGTCATGTAGTCCACGCCCTGCTCGGCCTGTTCGATGACGGTGTCCTTGTAGATCTCCCAGGTCAGCTCCTCGGCCCTGCCGTCGACCTTCTCCAGGGCCTGGTAGAGCGGCACCGTGCCGATGGGAACGGGGGAGTTGCGCAGCACCCACTCCCGGGTGGTGTGGATGTTGCGGCCGGTGGACAGGTCCATGACCGTGTCGGCGCCCCATCGGGTTGCCCAGGTCATCTTCTCCACCTCCTCCTCGATGGAGGAAGTGACGGCGGAATTGCCGATGTTGGCGTTGACCTTCACCAGGAATCGCTTGCCGATGATCATCGGCTCGATCTCCGGATGGTTGACGTTCGCGGGCAGCACCGCCCGGCCCGCCGCGATCTCTTCGCGGACCACCTCGGGTTCCACGTTCTCCCGGATGGCCACGAACTCCATCTCGGGGGTGATCTCGCCACGGCGCGCGTAGGCGAGCTGGGTGACCGCCTTGCCGTCGCGGCTGCGGCGGGGCTGGCGCGGCCGTCCGGGGAAGACCGCGTCGAGGTTGCGCAGCCCACCGCGCGGTGAGGTGTGCTTGATTCCGTCGTCCTCGAGACGGACGGGTCGGCCCGCGTACTCCTCGGTGTCTCCACGTCCGACGATCCAGTTCTCCCGCAGGGGTTGCAGACCCCTGCGGACGTCCGTCGCGTGGGACGGATCGGTGTACGGGCCCGACGTGTCGTACAGCGTGACCGCCTGCCCGTTGGTGAGGTGCACCTGGCGAACCGGCACCCGCAGGTCGGGGCGTGAGCCCTCGACATACGCCTTGTGCCAGCCGATCGACGTTCCGGCCTCCTCGGGCTGTTCGCCCTGATCGGAGGCAGGCGTGCGCGCGTCCTTGATGGTCATGAGACCTACTCCCTACGCCGGCATTACCCGGTAACAGGTTCAGCGGTCGACGCAGCGGCTTCCGTCAACAGACGTTTCGTGTGAGACATCGCTCGTTCCACGTGAAACATCGCAAAGACGAAGGTCAGCGCCCTCTCAGCCCGGTGCTCCGAGCTCCCGCGTGTGCAAAGGTGCCTCCACGCTAGCGTCATGTGTGGCGCGGTGAACAGTGGGCCTCCGCCGTTCTTGCGATGATCGGGCGGTGACCGCGACCCAAGAGCCTCCGTACCCCTTCCCGGAACCGCCGCGCAGGCCCGGTGCCGGCCACGGCAACGGAAGTGACGGCGGCGTCAATCCAGGGCGCGCCCATGACTTCAGCGAGGGGCAGCACCACGGGCAGAGCCACGGGCACGGGCAGAGCCACGGACAGGGACAGGGTCCGGAACACGGCCACGGCCACGGCCACGGCCACGGCGAGCGGAACACGGGTTCAGGCGGCGGACATGGCCATACGCACAGCCATGGGCCGGCCGCCCCCGTCTCCAAGCACCTGCGCAAGGTCATCGCGGCGGTCCTCGTGCCGTTCGCGGCCGCGGTGGTGGTCGGACTGATGGTGCTGTGGCCCGGTGGCGCCCCGGCGCACGAGCGCACCGGGGTCGGGTTCGACCGGCAGACCCAGCAGGCCACGGTCACCGAAGTGGTGAACGTCAACTGCGCCTCGGTGAACGCCTCGAGCGGCGCCTCGCCCGGTGGCGGTTCGGCCGCCGGGAGCTCGTCCGCCCGGCAGGAGTCGGACAGGACCTGCAAGAAGGCGACGATCCAGGTCGGTACCGGGTCGGACAAGGGCCGTACGTTCACCGAGATCATCCAGCCGGACCAGTCACGGCAGCTGCACAAGGGCGAGAAGGTCGTGGTCGCCTACGAGCCCTCCGCGCCGAAGGACCTCCAGTACTCGGTCACCGACGTCAACCGCCGGATCCCGGTCACGCTGCTCGCGGGCGTCTTCGCCCTCGCCGTGGTGGTCGTGGGACGGCTGCGGGGCGTGATGGCGCTGGTGGCGCTGGCCATCAGCTTCCTGATCCTGAACTTCTTCATCCTGCCCGCCATCCTCCAGGGTTCGAACCCGCTGGTCGTGGCAGTGGTGGGGTCGAGCGCCATCATGCTGATCGCCCTGTACCTGTGCCACGGACTGTCGGCCCGTACCTCCGTGGCGGTGCTCGGCACGCTGATCTCGCTGGTTCTGATCGGAGTGCTCGGCTCGCTGTTCGTCGACTGGGCCTCGCTCACCGGCAACACCGACGACAACACCGGCCTGATCCACGGCCTGTATCCGTCGATCGACCTGAGCGGTCTGCTGCTCGCCGGCATCATCATCGGCTCGCTCGGCGTCCTCGACGATGTGACGGTGACACAGACCTCGGCGGTATGGGAGCTGCACGAGGCGAATCCGTCGATGGGCTGGCGGAGCCTGTACCGCGCGGCCATACGCATCGGACGCGATCACATCGCGTCCGTCGTGAACACGCTTGTCCTCGCCTACGCGGGCGCGGCGCTGCCGCTGCTGCTGCTGTTCTCGATCGCGCAGAGCAGCATCGGAACGGTCGCCAACAGCGAGCTGGTCGCGGAGGAGATCGTGCGCACGCTGGTGGGCTCGATCGGCCTGGTCGCCTCGGTGCCGGTCACCACGGTGCTCGCGGCCCTGGTGGTCGCCGCGGACCGGCAGGGCCCGGAGACCGCCGCGGCACCGGCTCCGGCGGGCGACCAGCCGGCCGTTGCACGCGGCGGACGGGGGCGTCGGCGCAAGCGGTGACCCCGTCCGGGCTCAGCCGAACGGACGGCGGCCAGAGGCCTCAGGAGCGCCCCGGCCCGACGGCATCACCGCGCACCTCCTCGGACCCCACGGAAGCGTTCCTGCGGGCTCCCACGCCCCACAGAAGCGTTCCTGCTGACCCCCTGGGCTCCGCCCATGCACGTCCGGCGTGCCTCCGGCGCCTCGCGCCTCAGCCCGCGCTCTGCTCCTCCGCCAGGATGCGGTCCAGGGCCTCGTCGAGATGGGCGTCGAAGTCGGCGAGGGCCCCTTCCTGTCCCAGCGGCACCAGCTTGTCGGTGCGGTCGAGGAAGGCCACGAGCGGGGCCGTCGAGGAACGGAACAACGCCTGGTCGACTCCGACCTGAAGCCGGATCAGGACCTCGCCCAGCGAGTCCGGGTCGACGGGCGCGACCCTGACATCCCCCTCACCGCAGGCCCGGCCCACTCCGTCGATCAGAAGCTCCCGCCCGAAGGCCCAGGTCACCGGTGCGTCGCCGGGAAGGTGGAAGGTCAACCGCACGGCGTACGGATCACTGGACTCGTAGCGCAGCTCCACCGGAATGCGGAACGAGAGCTCCTCGGACACGAGAAAGCTCATCATGACCTCTGCCTGTACCGACTCGCGCATCGCCTACCCCGTCATATGCCGTCGAATGGCCTGGAATGAACCCCTGCATTTGATGGCATCTTGCTGAACGTGCACGGCAGATCACAAGGAGTGATTTTTCAGATGCTGATAGAGAGCCCCAATGACCCGGTAAGACGCCCGATCTCGGCCTGCAACTGCTGTACCGCGGGGAGCAGCCGGTCGGCCTGATGGGCGGGCAGCGAGATGGCCATCGCCGCGGCGGTGGTACCGAGCGTGATCGGAATGGCCGCGCACACCGCCCCCAGCGCGTACTCCTGGCGCTCGGTCACCGGCCTCAGCCGCCGCAGCCGCTCCAGCCTTCGCAGCAGCGTGCGGTTGTCGTGCACCGTGTACGGGGTGAGGGACCGCACGGGGTAGCGGTCCAGGTGGTCGCGGCGGGCCTCGTCGTCCAGCTGGGCCAGCAGGCACTGGCCGATGGCGTGCGCGTGCCCGGTCTCACGGAAGTCCGCCCACTCCTCGACCGCCGGATTGCCGGGGGTGTCGGAGACGCACAGCATCTCGATCTCGCCCCCGCGGTACACGGCGTAGTAGACGGGGGCACCGATGGCATCGCGCCACTGCGCGAGCAGGTCGGCGACCGCGCTGCGACGTTTCTGCGTCGCTCCGCTGCCACCCAGCCGCTCGGCGGCCTCCCCCAGGAAGAACAGCCCTTTGTCACGGCGCAGATAGCCCTCGTGCACGAGGGTGCGCAGCAGGTGGTAGGCCGTGGGAAGGGCGAGGCCGGTCTCGCGGGCCAATTGTTTGGCCGGGGCCCCGTGCTCGTGCGCGGCGACGCACTCCAGCAGACGCATCGCACGCTGTACCGATCCGATCAGGGTGGTCGTCGCGGAGTGCGGCTGCTCGGGGACCGAGGCGGAGGGCGGGCGCGGCACCAGGGGGATGGTGGAACACGACCGTGTGGGGGGTGAACAGGTGTCTGCCGATGCGGTGTCGACCGTGGCCAAGGGGGCACTCCCGTTGCGCGAGGGGGCGGCCCGTGCGGGAAACACGGGTGGGGATGTACGCCGCTCGCGGGGGTCTTCCCCGCGTCGAGTTCCGGACTTTATCCGTCTGCCACCGCTCGCCGACGGGCTGCCCGGAAAACTTCCCTCGCCCGAGGGAACCGGTGATTCCTGTTACCGGTCACCGGTTGCCCCTCGACCTCACCAGTCGCTGCGCGACGAGGAGCTCGACATGAACTTCCGTACGACGTAGATCAGTCCGCCGACCAGGGCGACGAAGATCAGCACCTTGAACAGCAGGCCGATCACGATGCTGACGACCGTGGCTATGAGACTGCCGAACACGAACAGCGCGATGACCGGCACCGCGATCCACTTCACCCACCACGGCAGTCCCGCGAAGATCTCCTGCATCGTCCTCGTCCTTTACTGCTCCGCCCGGCCGCCCGGGACCCGATTGTCGTCCTGTTCAGAATGCTAGGGCCGAGACGGGGTCGGATGGGGGCCCCGCATCCCTTGCCCTCCCCTGACCGTTCCCCTAGGGAACCCCGAGACCGCCGCTCAGGCTTCGGGCGGAGAGAAGACCACCAGAACCCTGAGGTCCTCGCTGATGTGATGGAACTTGTGCGCGACCCCGGCCGGCACGTACACCACGCTGCCGCGCGCCACCTGGGTCGTCTCCATGCCGACCGTGATGGAGGCGCGGCCGCTCACCACGAAGTACACCTCGTCCTGGTTGTGCGGACTCTGGCCGTCCCGATCACCGGCGTCGAGTGCGTACAGGCCGACCGACATGTTCCGTTCGCGCAGAAACTGCAGGTAGGCGCCGTCGTTGGCGGCGCGCTCCGCCTCCAGTTCATCCAGCCGGAATGCCTTCATCGCTCTTGTCCGCTCCACACCTCTGCTCGAATCCGATCTCTTCTGCCACGATCAGACACATGAAGAATTTCGTAGTCAAGACGATCGCCAACGCGGGAGCCCTGGCGATCGCCGTGCTGCTGCTCGACAAGATCACCCTGACCGGTGACAGCACGGGCAAGAAGGTCGGCACCCTGATCCTGGTCGCCCTGGTCTTCGGCCTGGTGAACTTCCTGGTGAAGCCGATCCTGAAAGTGCTCACCTTCCCGCTGTTCATCCTGACGCTCGGCCTGATCACTCTGGTCGTCAACGCGCTGATGCTGCTGCTGACCTCCTGGGTGTGCGGGAAGCTCGACCTCAGCTTCCACGTCGACGGCTTCTGGACCGCCGTCCTCGGCGGCCTGATCATCTCGATCGTCTCCTGGGCCCTCAACGTCGTGCTGCCCGACGGCAAGGACTGAGCACTCGATGACCTACCGCGTCTGCTTCGTGTGCACGGGGAACATCTGCCGCTCGCCGATGGCCGAGTCCGTCTTCCGCGCCCACGTGGCGCGGGCCGGGCTCGACGACCGGGTCGAGGTCGACAGCGCCGGCACCGGAGGCTGGCACGAGGGCGCTGGCGCGGACCCGCGCACCGTCGCCGTCCTCGAGGACGGCGGCTACGGCAGCGATCACACGGCCCGCCGGTTCCGGGCCTCCTGGTTCTCCCGCCTCGACCTCGTGATCGCTCTCGACCAGGGCCATCTCCAGGAGCTGCGCCGGCTCGCGCCGACCGAGGAGGACGCACGGAAGGTGCGGCTGCTGCGCTCCTACGACCCCGCCGCGGGGGACGACCTCGACGTTCCGGACCCTTACTACGGGGCTCTGGACGATTTCGAAGCGTGTCTTGAGATGGTGGAGGCGGCGAGCACCGGGCTGCTCGCCGCGGTACGTGAACAGGTGGAAGGACGGGCGGCATGAGCGACTCAGCCGGCAACGACGGAAACGGTACGGCGGTTCCCCCCGTCGCGGGCGACGGAACGCGCGCGGTGCGGGCGGGGCTTCCCGAGCCGGTCAAGCACGAACCGACGCTGCCGGGACCGGTGTTCGCCGCTCACTTCCATCTGCCGGGCGAACCCACCGGCCCGTACGCCTACGGACGGGACGAGAACCCGACCTGGACCCATCTGGAGCGGGCCATCGGCGAGCTGGAGGCGCCCGGCGGGGAGGGTGTGGAGACACTCGTCTTCGCCTCGGGCATGGCCGCCATCTCGTCGGTGCTCTTCTCCCAGCTGCGCGCGGGCGACGCGGTCGTCCTGCCCAGCGACGGATACCAGGCGCTGCCCCTGGTCCGGGCCCAGCTGGAGGCGTACGGCGTCGAGGTGCGCACCGCCCCCACCGGCGGCGACGCCCAGCTCGACGTCCTCGACGGCGCCAGGCTGCTGTGGATCGAGTCCCCGTCGAACCCGGGCCTCGACGTCTGCGACATCCGGCGGCTCGTCGAGGCGGCACACGCGCGTGGTGCCCTGGTGGCCGTCGACAACACCCTCGCGACGCCGCTCGGGCAGCGCCCCCTCGAACTCGGCGCCGACTTCTCCGTGGCCAGCGGGACCAAGCAGCTCACCGGGCACGGCGATGTCCTCCTGGGCTATGTCGCGGGCCGCGACGCGGAGGCCATGGCGGCCGTACGCCGCTGGCGCAAGATCGTCGGGGCGATCTCCGGGCCCATGGAGGCCTGGCTCGCACACCGCTCGATCGCCACGCTCCAGCTGCGGGTCGACCGGCAGAACGCGTCCGCCCTCACCGTCGCCCAGGCGCTGCGGCAGCGGCCCGAGGTGAGCGGACTGCGCTATCCGGGACTGCCCGACGACCCGGCACACAAGATCGCCTCGGAGCAGATGCAGCGCTTCGGATGCGTGGTCTCCTTCACCCTGCCCACACGGGCACGGGCCGACCGCTTCCTCGACGCGCTGCGGCTCGTGGACGACGCGACGAGCTTCGGCGGCGTGCGCTCCACCGCCGAACGGCGCGGACGCTGGGGCGGCGACGCGGTGCCGGAAGGCTTCATCCGTCTCTCGGTCGGCGCGGAGGACCCCGCTGACCTGGTCGCGGATCTGCTGCGCGCACTGGACGAGTCGGCGGACTGACCGGTGGGCGGACACCCCGGCGGTGTCCCGCTCCGCACGACGGACGGTCCGAGCCTCCCCCCTCGTGGCTCGGACCGTCCCCGGTTCCGCGCGCTGAGAACCGCGCGACCAAGGCTAGTTGACTGAGTGTCAGTGTCCAATCACAGTAGCGACAGAGACCTATCGACATATTTATAGTTGGGCGCGGCAGGGGGCCGGCCGGAAGGATCTGGAGCGGGGCAGCGAGAGGGGAGGACACTGCGTGGATCTCGCCTTGCTGCGTACCTTCGTGACGGTGCACCGAGCCGGTTCCTTCACTCGGGCCGCGGCTCTCCTCGGACTCTCCCAGCCGGCCGTCACCTCCCAGATCCGCACACTGGAGCGGCAGGTGGGCCGCCCTCTGTTCTTACGGCAGGCCCGCGGGGTGACCCCGACGACCATCGGCGACGAACTCGCCCACAAGGCCGCGCCTCATCTGGACGCCCTGGTGGAGATCGCCGAGACCGGCATGGACGACGACTCCTCGCTGCGCACGCTGCATCTGGCGGGGCCGCCCGAGTTCACCGCCGAACGGGCCCTGCCCGCGCTTACCGAGCTGGCCGGCCACGGCGGCCAGGGGCTCGCCCTGCGCGCCTCCTTCGGCACGGCCGAGGAGGCCCTCGAAGGGCTGGCGGCGGGACACCACGATCTGGCCATCAGCACGGCCCGTCCACGCGGCGCCCTGCTCACTGCGACTCCCCTGTGCGACGAGGAGCATGTCCTGGTGGCCGCCCCCAGCTGGGCCGAGCGGATCGAGCCCTGGAGGCGCCGCAAGGGCGCGCCGGTCCTGGAGAACCTCCCCGTCGTCGAGGTGCACGAGTCGCTGCCGTTCATGTCCCGTTACTGGGCTTCCGTCTTCGACTCCCGGCCTGCCGCCTCGGGTGCCGTCATCGTCCCCGATCTGCGCGCCGTCCTCGCGTGCGCGTGCGCGGGCGCCGGTCTCGCGGTGCTGCCGCGCTATCTGTGTGCCTCCGCCCTGGCCCGCGGTGACGTGGTCGCGCTGCATGAACCGGCGGTACCGCCGCTGCGGACCTACTTCCTCGTGGTGCGCACCGGCACCCTGGTGATGCCGCACATAGCGCGGGCCCACGAATGGCTCCAGCGGGCCGCCATCGACTGGTGCTGAGCGGGTTTCCCCGCAATGTCACGGGAAATTCGCCTCCAATGATGTTTCGCAATGTTTCACGTGGAACCAGCCGGGCCACATTTCTCCCATGACCGTCCGACCCGTGGTCAAGCGCACCGCCCGAGCCGTCCTTCTGGACGGCGACCATCTGATCCTGATCAAGCGCACCAAGCCCGGCGTGGATCCCTACTGGGTGACGCCCGGTGGCGGGGTGGAGCCCGAGGACACGACTGTCGTCGATGCCCTGCACCGCGAGGTGTACGAGGAACTCGGCGCCAAGATCACCGATGTCGTGCCCTGCTTCGTCGACACCGTCGAGCACATCGGCGCGGACGGCGGCGCGACCGGGGTGAAGGTGCAGCACTTCTTCGTGTGCCGCCTGGGGTCCATGGACCCGTCCCTGCGGCACGGCCCCGAGATCGACGAGCCCGCGGGCGAGTACGAGATCGTCAGGGTGCCGTTCACCCGGGTCGGTATCGCCTCCGTGCACCTGGTGCCCCTGTCTCTGCGGCACTACCTCGACGGGAACATCGAGGGTGTACGAGCCATGCACGCCCCCGATCTGGGCTGAAAGCCGCAACCGGCGACGAGCAAGCCGCGCCCTGCCTCCGAGACCAACGGCAGGCTCGCCCAGTGCGGGGCGGGCGTACTCGCCCAGTGCGGGGCGGGAGCATAGGACGCCTGCCGTTTGCCGGTGTTTCACGTGAAACACCCTCGTTCTCTGCGCGCCCTGCGGACCCGGCCGCGGCATGGCCAAAAGCATGTATGTCTCGCTCGAAACGGGTGGACGCCGAGGCTGCCGGTCGGACAGCCTGACCTGCGTGCGCATTCCTTCCCTCGCTGCTCTCCCCGTCCGCTGTCTGACGCTTCGCGATCTCTCCGCTTGCGCCGACCTCTCGGAGGACCGGGGGTGGCCCCGGGAGGAACACAAATGGAGCTTCCTGCTCACGGCCGGAACGGGATACGGCATCGACAATCCCGACGGCGGCCTCGTCGCCGCCTGCGCGGTCACCGAGTACGGTCCGCGGGAGCGTCCCGGCCTGGGAGCCATCGGCATGGTCCTGGTCGCCGAGCGGCACGCGCGTCAGGGGGTCGGGCGCCGGCTGATGCGCCGCATCGTGTCCACGATGGGCACCACGCCGCTGACACTGCACGCGACGCCGAACGGCCTTCCGCTGTACGAGGAACTGGGCTTCAAGGTCACCGCGCGAGCCGAGATGGTGCGCGGGAACTTCACCCCCGACGGGACGCGGCCCGGCATCGTCACCCGCGCGGCCACGGCTGCGGACCTGGCGGAGATCCTTCTGCTCGACGGGGAGGTCTTCGGCCTTGACCGCACCCACATCGTCACGCGCCTGCCTGCTTTCGCCGACCGGCTGTGCGTGGCTGTGGAGAGCGGCCGGATCATCGGCTACGCGGCCATCTGGCCCAATATGGACACCCATGTGGTGGGCCCGCTGATCGCCCGCGACACGGAGACGGCCAAAGCCCTTGTCACCGCCCTCGCCGCCCACACCGACCGTCCGCTGCGGACCGATGTCGATGTGCGGCACGAAGAACTGCTGACGTGGCTGAAGGAGCGCGGCCTGGTGTCCGTCGCCTTCAACGCGGTCATGACGTACGGCATCCCGGAGCTCCCGGGCGACTGGAGCCGACGGTTCGCTCCCGTGACGGTGGCGGCGGGCTGACCTCAGCGAGCAGGTTCCTACTCACTCACATCGGCAATTATTGCAGTCGCCGATTATCTGCAACCGCACACTATTGCATCTGTGCTCTATCCTGGATTCGGATGCCCGGGACGGAGGAAACGCCATGACAGCGACGGACCCCGCACTCACCGCCCTCGCCCAGGGCTGGTGCGCCCTATCCCTGCTCCACGGCCGGATCGAGGCCCATGTCGAGCGCGCGCTTCAGACGCGGCACGATCTGAGCGTGCGCGAGTACTCCCTGCTCGACGTGCTGAGCCGGCAGCACAACGGTTCCGGCGGACATCTGCAGATGAAGCAGGTCGCCGACGCCGTCGTGCTCAGTCAGAGCGCCACCACCCGACTGGTCACCCGCCTGGAGGACCGCGGCCTCCTCAAGCGCTATCTGTGCCCCACCGACCGCCGCGGCATCTACACCGACGTCACCGAGGGCGGCCTCGAACTGCTGGCACAGGCCCGGCCCACCAACGACGCCGCCCTGCGCGAGGCACTCGACGAGGCCTCGAAGAACGCCGAGCTCGCACCGCTGGTCCGGGCCGTGGAGGCACTCAACGCACCCGCATAGAGTGCGGCCATGGGAGATATCGATATTCGGCCCGCCACGGCAGACGACATACCGGCGATCGTCGCGATGCTCGCCGACGATCCGTTGGGCGCACAGCGCGAGTCACCTGACGACCTGACCCCCTACCGGGCGGCTCTGGAGCGCCTGTCCGCCGATCCGAACCAGCATCTGATGGTGGCG
>NZ_JBEOWS010000256.1:0-14503 GCF_040296125.1 Streptomyces sp. NPDC002265
GGTCCCGGCGGCTTCCGCGGTCCCGGGGGCCGTGGGCGCCCCGTCCGTCGGCGCGGCGTCCGCGGGCACCGCGTCCACCGGCCCGTCCGCCGCCCGTTTGCCGAGGGACACCGGGGGAACCGGGCCACCGGCCGGAACCGGGCCGTGTGCGGCCGCGTTCTCCGCTGTCTCCGGCGTCGACGCGTCGTCGGACATGCGCGGGATCCCCTCTGTTGTACGTGCCGTCATGCTAAGGCCCACGCTCTCGCGGCGGGGGCCCGGCCTACGATGATCCCCGAGTCATCGATCAGCCGATCACCCGCGTCCCGCACGGCGCCACAGCGTCCGGGACGCCCGCCCCGGGGAGGACCCCATGACCATCCGCACCGACGCCGGACGCGACCCGCGTGCCCCGCACGACCTGCACGCCTTCATCGCCGGACTGCCCAAGGCCGAGCTGCACGTGCACCACGTCGGTTCCGCCTCCCCCCGGATCGTCTCCGAACTCGCCGCCCGGCACCCCGACTCCAAGGTCCCCACCGACCCCGAGGCCCTGGCCGACTACTTCACGTTCACGGACTTCGCCCACTTCATCGACGTGTATCTGTCCGTCGTCGACCTGATCCGCACCCCGGAGGACGTCCGGCTGCTGACCTACGAGGTGGCCCGGGACCTGGCCCGGCAGCAGGTGCGCTACGCCGAGCTGACCATCACCCCGTTCTCCTCGACCCGCCGCGGTATCGACGAGACCGCCTTCATGGACGCGATCGAGGACGCCCGCAAGGCGGCCGAGGCCGAGTTCGGGACCGTGCTGCGCTGGTGCTTCGACATCCCCGGCGAGGCGGGGCTGGAGTCGGCCGAGGAGACGGTACGGCTGGCCACCGACGACCGGCTGCGGCCCGAGGGCCTGGTGTCCTTCGGGCTCGGCGGGCCGGAGATCGGTGTGCCGAGGCCGCAGTTCAAGCCCTTCTTCGACCAGGCGATCGCGGCCGGGCTGCACTCCGTACCGCACGCCGGTGAGACCACCGGGCCCGAGACGGTGTGGGACGCCCTGAACCACCTGGGCGCCGAGCGCATCGGCCACGGCACCAGCTCCGCCCAGGACCCCCGCCTGCTGGCCCATCTCGCCGAGCACCGCATCGCGCTGGAGGTGTGCCCGACCTCCAACATCGCCACCCGCGCGGTCCGCACGCTGGACGAGCACCCGATCAAGGAGTTCACCCGGGCCGGGGTCCTGGTCACCATCAACTCCGACGACCCGCCGATGTTCGGCACCGACCTCAACAACGAGTACGCCGTGGCCGCGCGGCTGCTGGACCTCGACGAGCGGGGCGTGGCCGACCTGGCGAAGAACGCTGTCGAGGCGTCCTTCCTGGACGCGGCGGGCAAGGCCCGGATCGCCGCCGAGATCGACGCCCACACCTCGGCGTGGCTCGTGCGCTGACTCGCGCACAATGGGGTCCATGCAGACCCTGACCGCCGTGGCCCACCGCGGCGACCCCTACCGCTTCCGTGAGAACACGGTCGACTCGCTGCGTTCCGCGCTCCAGCAGGGCGCGGACGCGGTGGAGTTCGACGTACGGCTCACCCGCGACGGCGTCCCCGTGCTGCTGCACGACGAGACGCTGAAGCGGCTGTGGGGACACGACCGGCCGCTGCGCTCCCTGACCGCGGACGAGGTGCGGGCACTGACCGCGGGCGGGGTGCCGACGCTCGCGGAGGCGCTGGCCGCGACGGACGGACTGCGGGTGATGATCGACCTGCCCGGCCTGAGCGGCCGCCGCTCGGCCGAGGCGGTCCTGGACGTCGTCCGCGGGTGCGGCGCGCGCGACCGCGCCTACTACTGCGCGGACGCCGAGGCGATGCTCGCCGTCCGGGCCGCCGACCAGGCCGCCGAGATCGCCCTGACCTGGACCTCCCTCGCGCCGCCGCGGCCCGCGCTGCTGGACGTCGTACGCCCGCGGTGGCTCAACTACCGGTTCACGCTGGTGGACCGCGAGCTCGCCGCCCGGGTCCACCACGGCGGCCGGCTGCTCTCCGTCTGGACCCCCGACACCCGCCGCTCGATGCGCCGTCTGATCGACCTGGGCGTCGACTCCATCACCACCAACCGCATCGACGCACTGCGCGTGCTGCGCGACGGCGTGGAACAACGGGACGGCCGGGACCACCTCCGCGCCGCCTCACGGCCCGTCCCCTAGGGGCGCCCACCCCGACAAGTCCCTTACTCGGCAGGCGAATCGACCGGGTCGAACCAGGGGCGGACGCCCTCCCCGCCGACGATCCGGCGGCCCGCGCACGGCACGAGGATGATCGCGAACCGCTCGCAGATCCGGCCTCGACCTCCTCAGGAGCATCCGATGCGCGCTCACCGCCGCACCATCGCCCTCGCCGCCTCCGTCGCCCTCGCGCTGACGGCCGGCCCGCTGGCCGCCCCGGCGTTCGCCGCCCCGGCACCGGCCACCCGGGCGTCCGCCGCCGAGGCCACGCCCGGCCCGGACGCCGAGGCACTGCGCGCCGCGATCGCGGGTCTGCCGGACGCGGACGCCACCGCCGCGCTGGTCCGGATCGGCGGCACCGACGGCGGCTGGCGCGGCAGCGCGGGCGTGCACGACCTGGCGAGCGGCCGGGCTGCGGACCCGGACGCCCGCTTCCGGGCCGGTTCGACGACGAAGGTGGTGACGGCGGCGGTCGTGCTGAAGCTGGCCGCGCAGGGCCGGATCGACCTGGGCGCGCCCGTCCAGCACTATCTGCCCGGCCTGTTCACCTCCGCCTTCGAGCCGATCACCGTAAGGCAGTTGCTGAACCACACCAGTGGCATCCGGGCGGGCGACGGCTGGGGGGACTCCTTCGAGGAGCAGTACGCGCACCGCTTCGACACCCTGACCCCGCGGCAGGTCGTGCGGTCGGCGGTGGCCAAGGGGCCGGAGTTCCGCCCCGGGCACGGACAGGACTACCTCAACATCAACTACACGGTGCTCGGCCTGCTGGTCGAGAAGGTGACGGGACACTCGTACGCCTCGGAGGCCACCCGGCTCGTGCTGCGCCCCGCCGGGATGCGGGACACCTGCTTTCCCGGCGCCGACCCCCGGATCCGCGGCCCGCACAACCACGGCTACCAGGCGGTGCGGCGGGCCGACGGGACGACGGAGTTCGTCGACGTGACGGAGTGGAACCAGGCGGACCGCTGGGCGGCCGGGGACATGATCTCCACCACCGCCGATCTGGAGCGGCTGATCACCTCGCTGTTCCGGGGCCGGATCGTGCCCGGCCCGCAGCTGGCGGAGATGTTCACGGTCCCGTCCGGCGTCCCGGGCGCCTCGCACAGCGCCGGGCTCCAGCGGTTCGAGTACCAGGGGCGGGAGTACTGGCTCAAGTCCGGTGCCCGGTACGGCTACAGCACGGTCGTCGCCGCGACCCGCGACCTGAGCCGGACCGGGTCTACTCGGTCGGCTCGACGGACGCCAAGGGCGAGGACATGAACCCGGTGTCCCTGCGGATCGCCCTGGCCGCGCTCAAGTAACAGGCACCAGGGCGGAGGTGGAGGTTCGGAACTGCTGCTGCTTGACCGTGCACGAGTGCGTTTTCGTGAGCATGGGTGAGCGGTTGGTAGCGGCATGTGGTGGGCGCCAGGGGGCGGGAACGGAAGTTTGTCGGTCGAATGCGTGACCTTTTCGGGTGAGGTTCGTTGGGTGGGGCAGTGCGGTGCTGAGTGGGGGTGGGTGGATTGCGGGAGGTGGCGGCGTCGTTCGTGGTGCCCGGTCCCACGGGGGTTGCGGTCCGGGCCCGGCTTTGGGTGTCGGATGCGGACGTGGCGGTGCTGGCCGAGGTGGGGGTGTTCCTCGGGGCGCTGGCCGCGGGTGATCTCGCGACCCGTGTCCGGCACGGGCCGGAGCATGATGCGGCCGGGTGGGCGGTACGCAAACGGGAGCTGACCGGCGTCTCGTCCGCGCGGTGGGCGGGCAGTATCACCAAGGCCACCCATGACCAGTGGGCGTTGTCCCGGCGGGGGCAGGCGGCCGAACTGGGATGGCTACGTGGGCAGATCGCGTCGATCGAGGCGCGGCTGGCCCGGCCGCTGGGCGCGAAGGCGGACCGGCGGGCGGGGCTGGCCCGCGGCTACGCGACACGCGCGGAGTGGCATGCCAAGTCCCGCCGCCTGCACACCTTGCAGAACCGGCTGACGAAGGCAGAGGCAGATTGGGCGGCCGGCCGGATACACGTGGTCCGCGGCGGCAAACGCCTCGCCCATCTGCGCCACCACCTCGACCAGGCCGGGCTGAGCAAGGAGGTCTGGCGGGAGCGGTGGCGGGCGGCGCGGATGTTCCTGACGGCCGACGGGGAGTCCGGCAAACGCTTCGGCAACGAGACGATCCGTGTCACCGACACCGGACGGCTCTCCCTCAGGCTCCCGGCCGCGCTGGCCCGTCTGGCCAACGCCCCGCACGGCCGCTACCTCCTCGATGCGACCGTCGCCTTCACCCACCGCAGCCGGGAGTGGCTGGAGAGGATCACCGACAACCGGGCGGTCGCCTACCGGATCCACCATGATGTGGTGCGGGGCCGCTGGTATGTGACCGCCTCCTGGCAGCGCACCCCCACCCCCGTCCTGCCGCTCGAGGCGGCGCTGGCGCGGGGCGTGGTCGGCGTCGACATGAACAACGACCACCTCGCCGCCTGGCGCCTCGACAGCCACGGCAACCCGGTCGGCGAACCCCGCCGCTTCTTCTACGACCTCACCGGCACGGCCGCGCACCGCGACGCGCAGATCCGGCACGCACTGACCCGCCTGCTGCACCACACCCGCGCAACCGGCGCGGCAGCCATCGCCATCGAAAACCTGGACTTCACCGACGGACGCTGCCGGGAGAAGCACGGCCGCAACAAGCGCTTCCGCCGCCTCATCGCCCGCTTCCCCACCGCGAAACTCAGGGCCCGGCTGGTTGCGATGGCCGCCGAACAGAATATTGCGGTGGTCGCAGTCGATCCGGCCTACACCTCCCGATGGGGCGCCCAGCACTGGCAAAAGCCCCTCACCAGCAGCACACGTAAGGTTTCCCGGCACGATGCCGCAAGCATCGCGATCGGGCGACGCGCCCTCGGACACTCGATCAGGCGTCGGACGGCACCGCCCCCTGCTCACCGGAGCGATGAGCAGGGGCATCGGACCGCCCAGGCCGAACCGACCACCCAAGAGCGTGAGGGATCCCGCCCCCGCATTCCCGGACCACGCACCGGATGCGTGCCACCCGGACGCGGAGCGAAAGCGGGCGACCAGAACACCCAACACCGTTCGGGGCGTTCGGCTGAGCAACCACAGTCCTGGAGACAGGACTCACTCCCGCTCAGCCTTTAGGAACGGTCAGCGCCTCCAGGAGCTTGATCCGCCTGCGCACGACGTACAGCGGGATCACGCCGAACACCCCGAAGGACATGTCGACGACCGTCCACCAGAAGGGGATCCCCCGCACCGGGCCGCAGATCAGCGCGAGCGGGACGATCCCGGCACAGGCGATCATCCCGAACTCCACGACCCAGATGTTGCGTACGGGATCGCGGTACGGGCCGTAGAAGGCGACCGCGATGACGAGGTGCGCGAACGCCAGCCAGTCCGTGCCGTACAGCAGGAAGGGGTACTCGGCGTCGGCGGTGTCCAGCCCGGTGCGCACCCGCTCGATCCAGCCCATCAGGGCGGGCAGGTGCTCCGGCACGGACAGGACCCGCAACAGGTCCTCGGTCCAGCGCAGTTCGTGCACCAGAGGGAAGGCCGTGGCGCCGCTGAGCACCAGACAGACGACGAAGATGACCAGCCACACGCGAATGCCCTTCACCAGGGCGGCTCTGTCGCTCATGGCCAGAGCGTACGCCGTTATTGAACATGTTCAAAAGCATTGTGCGAGAATCGGGAATCCTCTCTCTGGATGTCAATCTCGAAGTCTGCCTACGATGGCCGTATGACGTGGCTTGAGACGAGCACCGACAACTGCACGCTCCAGCGGACCCTCGACCTGGTCGGCGAGAAGTGGTCGCTGCTGGTCGTCAGGGACGCCATGAACGGCGTGCGGCGCTTCGACGACTTCCGCCGGCACGTCGGCCTGTCCGAGAGCGTGCTGGCCGACCGGCTGCGGAAGCTGGTCACCGCGGGGATCATGCACACCGTCCCCTACATCGAGCCCGGCAGCCGCACCCGCCACGAGTACCGGCTCACCCGCAAGGGCTGGGAGCTGTGGCCCGCGATGATCGCCCTGAAGCAGTGGGGCGACCGCCATGCGGCGGACCCGGAGGGCAGCCCGCTGGAGGTCGTGCACCGCGAGTGCGGCGAGCCGGTGGAGGCCGTGGTCGTCTGCACGGCCGGACACGGCACGCTCGACCCGCCCCAGGCGCGCACCCGCCCGGGCCCGGCCGCCCACCCGCTGGACCTGGCGGGCCGCTAGGACTCCGCGGCCGGGGACTTCGCGTTCGAGGACTCGACGGCCGAGCACTCCACGGCCGAGGGCCCCGCGGCCGGCGCCGTCACAGGCCGACGATCGTGTTCCACCGCTTGGCGAACTCCACGCGCTCCGCGGAGGTGATGTCCCGGGCGATCGCGAGCCGTTCGCGCATGGTCGCGTCGGGGAAGATCAGCGGGTTCTCCGCGAGGGCGGCGGTGTCCTCGTCGTCGGAGGCGGCCAGGACGGCCTGGGCCGCCGGGACCGGGCAGACGTAGTTCACCCAGGCCGCGAGCTCCGCGGCGACCTCGGGGTCGTAGTAGAAGTCGATCAGCCGCTCGGCGTTCGCCTTGTGCCGGGCCAGGTCGGGGATCATCAGGGAGTCCGACCACAGCTCGGCGCCCGACTCGGGGACGACGAACCGGATGTCGGGGTTGTCGGCCTGGAGCTGGATGACGTCGCCCGAGTACGCCTGGCAGGCCAGCACGTCCCCGCTGACCAGGTCCTTGGTGTAGTCGTTGCCGGTGAAGCGGCGTATCCGGCCCTGGTGGACGTACTTCTCGACCTGGTCGCAGACGGTGTGGAAGTCGTCGGCCGTCCAGCGGGTGACGTCGACCCCGTTGCCCTGCATCAGCAGCGCGAACGACTCGTCGAGTCCGGACAGCAGGGTGACCCGGCCCTTCAGGTCGTCCGCCCACAGGTCGGAGACCTGGCGTATCTCCCGGCCCAGCCTGCGGCGGTCGTACGCGATACCGGTGATGCCGGACTGCCACGGCACCGTGAACCTGCGGCCGGGATCGAAGGCGGGTGAGCGCAGCAGCGGGTCGAGGTGCTCCGCCACCCGGGGCTGGCGGGCCCGGTCCATCTTCTGCACCCAGCCCAGCCGGACGAACCGCGCGCACATCCAGTCGCTGACGACGATCAGATCGCGGCCGGTCGACTGGTGGTTCATCAGCGCGGGGCTGATCTTCCCGAAGAACTCGTCGTTGTCGTTGATCTCCTCGACGTAGCCGACGGAGATCCCCGTGCGCTTCTCGAAGGCGTCCAGGGTGGGCCGCTTCGTCGTGTTGTCGTCGTCCGTGTCGATGTACAGCGGCCAGTTCGCCCACTTCAGCCTCTTGTCGGAGGCGGAGCGGTCGGCGGCCGCCCGTTCGCCGGGTGCCACGTACGCGGCAGGCACACCGCAGCCGGCGAGTCCGCCCAGCAGCGCACCGCCGCCCAGCGCGCGCAGGAGGGTCCGACGGGCGACGGGCGAGGTGCTGCGGGAGAGCGACATGGGGGACATGCGGGACAGCATGCCGGTCCCGCGCGCGGCCGGACAATCGACGCTGCGTCGAGCTCGGCGGCCCGGCCCCGACATCTTGTCGACCAGGGACGCCGCAGGTCGTCCCGCACGTGCGGGCCGGGCGGTCAGTGGACCCGGCGGGCCGCCGCCACCCCGGGTCCGATCGCGGCGACGGGCGGGGCGCCGGGAAAGCGGGGCAGGCCGACCTCGACCACCAGGCCTCCCGGGGGCCGGGTCCTGGCCAGCACCCGGCCGCCGTGCGCGCCGACCACGGCGGCCACGATGGACAGGCCGAGGCCCAGCCCGTCCCGGCTGTGGACGCGCTCCGGACCCAGTCGGCGGAAGGGCTGGAACAGCCCCTCGGCCCGGTCGGCCGGGATCACCGGACCGCTGTTCTCGATCCGCAGCCCGGCCCGGCCGGCCGCGTCCACCCCCGTCCACACGCTGACCCAACCCTCCTTGCCCGCCGGGAGGTTGTGGCGTACGGCGTTCTCGGTGAGGTTGACCACGAGCCGCTCGACGAGTTGCGGGTCGCCGAGCACGGGGGCGGCCTCGATGCGGGCCTCGACGCGCGGGCCCGAGCGCGGCAGATGCTCCCGCACGATCGCCGCCAGGTCGACGAACTCCCGTCTTTCCAGGCCACGCTGACTGCGGGCCAGCGTCAACAGCGCCTCGATCAGCCGTTCCTGCTCCTGTCCGGCCGCCCGCACCCGCAACAGCGCCGCCCGCAGCTCCGGGGCGCGGGCGTCGGGGTCGGCGAGGGTCACGTCGACGATGGTCTGCTGGAGGGTGAGCGGGGTGCGCAGTTCGTGCGAGGCGTTGGCGACGAACTGCCGCTGCGCCTCGAACGCGCCCTCCAGCCGGGCGAGTACGTCGTCGAAGGTGTCCGCCACGGCCTTCAGCTCGTCGTCGGGCCCGGGTACGGCGAGCCGCTCGTGCAGGTTGTCGGCGGAGATCCGGCGGGCGGCGGCCGTCATGGTCCGCAGCGGCGCCAGCACCCGGCCGGCCATCAGCCAGCCGAGCGCGAGCGAGGCCAGCGCCATCACGGCGAGCGCGACAGCGCCCTCGACGAGGAGGTCGTGCAGCTGGCCCTCGTGCAGGATCTCGGCGACGGCGCTGATGGTCGCCGCCGGAGTCCCCGGGGCCGCCGGGCCGAGGGCGCTGCCCGAGATGCCGGGGCCCTGCACGGAGGTGACCGTCCTGGCGCCGGACCCGGAGTGGGCGGCGAGGAAGTAGACGAAGGCCAGCAGCAGCGCGCCGGCCACCACGAACAGCGCACTGTAGAGGAGCGTCAGACGCCACCGGATACTGCGCGCGAACCACTGGGCGGAGCCGGTCATCGGATGCGGTACCCGGCCCGGTCCACCGTCTCGATCAGCGGTGGCTCCCCCAGCTTGCGGCGCAGTCTGCTGACGGTCACCTTGACGGTCTGGCTGAAGGGGTCGGCGGCCTCGTCCCAGGCCCGCTCCAGGAGTTCCTCGGTGGACACGGCCGCGCCCTGCGCGCAGAGCAGCAGTTCGAGCACGGCGAACTCCTTGGGGCTGAGCGGCAGCCGGAATCCGGCCCGGCTCGCCTCGCGCCGGGCCGGGTCGACCCGCAGTTCGCCGCGGACCAGCACGGGCGGCAGGGCGGGCTGCGCACGGCGGGCCAACGCCCGGATCCGGGCGACCAGTTCGGCGAAGGCGAACGGCTTGGGCAGATAGTCGTCGGCGCCGAGTCCGAGGCCTGCGACCCGGTCGGCCACGGTGCCGGACGCGGTGAGCATCAGGACCCGGGCCCGTCCGCCGCCGGCCGCCAGCGTCCGGCACACCTGGTCGCCGTGGACCACGGGCAGGTCCCGGTCGAGCACGACGACGTCGTAGCCGTTGACCGCGGCACGCTCCAGGGCGGTCGAACCGTCGAGCGCGAGGTCGACGGCCATGCCCTCCCGGCGCAGCCCGGCGGCCACGGTCTCGGCCAGTTCCCGGTGGTCCTCGGCCAGCAGCACACGCATGGCGCCCAGTGTGCTGGGTCGCCGGTTACACGCGCATAAGCGCTCTCGGCCCCCGGTACGGACGGCAGGGGCGGCCGGTCCCGGTACGGACGTCAGAACCGGCCGGTCCCCGGCGCGGACAGCAGGGTACGGCCGACCCCGGTACGGACGGCGCCGGCGGCCGTGGGCGTGGTTACACCCGGGTAAGAACGGCCGTTCCCGTGCCGTAACCGCCGACGGGGTTCCGTAGGCCGTGGCCGTACCGGCAGCACCGCGGCCACATCCATCGGTCCCACCTCAGGAGGAATCCATGCGTGCTCCGGCACCCCGGGCGCAGTTGCTCACTCTGGGCGTCGCCGTCCTTTCGGCCGCCGCCCTCTGCACGGCCACCGCGTCGGCCGCGTCGGCGGTCGCCCCCACGTCGAGCGGGAAGCTCCGTACGACCATCACGTCCGCCACGACCGCCACAACCGCCACGTCCGTCGCCCCCGAGCAGGGCGTGCGGGCGAAGGGCGAGGCGGGCCACGGCGGCGGGACGACGGGCGGCACGACGGGCGGCGCGGGCCACGCCGGGGCGGGCCAGGCCGGACCGGCCACCGTCTTCGGCGTCGCCTACCACCCCACCGCCGACGCCCCCGGCGACGTCAACGCGGCGAACAAGAAGTTCGCCGTGTGCATGCACCGGGCTGGCCAGAAGACCGTCCCGGACATCCACGCCTCCAAGGACGCCGAGGGTCGCGTCCTGTTGCAGGTGCGGATCACCGACAAGGGCGGCACGTTCGACCCGGCGTCCAAGCGCTTCCGGAAGGCGCTCAAGGCGTGCGGTCCGATCATGGCGAAGGCGGGCGTCACCTTCCCGGCCGGCGCCGAACTGCCGCCGCTGCCCGGCCTGCCGGGCACGCCGGGGAAGCCCGGAAAGCCGGGGAAGCCCGGGAAGTCCACCAAGGTCACGAGCACTGTGGTCGAGGAGGCCGGCCGGCCCTCTCTGGTCACCGGCGGTGTCGACGAGCGCGTCTGACCCGCGGGGGAACAGCGCGGCCCCGGACGGGAGTTCCCGTCCGGGGCCGCGCGTGTTCGGCATCGGGGCCTGTCCGGCGGATCATGCCGCAGATGCTCGGCGGGCCGCCGGCCCGCCGTGCGTCACGCGTCCAGCGACGTCATCACGTGCTTGATGCGGGTGTAGTCGTCGAAGCCGTACCCCGACAGGTCCTTGCCGTAGCCGGACTTCTTGAAGCCGCCGTGCGGCATCTCGGCGACCAGCGGGATGTGGGTGTTGATCCACACGCAGCCGAAGTCGAGCTTCTTGGACATCCGCATGGCGCGGGAGTGGTCCTTGGTCCACACCGAGGAGGCGAGGGCGTACTCGACGCCGTTGGCCCACTCCACCGCCTGGTCCTCGTCCGTGAAGGACTGGACGGTGATGACCGGTCCGAAGACCTCGTTCTGGATGATCTCGTCGTCCTGCTTCAGGCCGGAGACGACGGTCGGGGCGTAGAAGTAGCCCTTGTCGCCGACCTGGTGGCCGCCCGCCTCGACCTTGGCGTGGGCGGGCAGCCGCTCGACGAAGCCGGAGACCTGCTTGAGCTGGTTGGGGTTGTTGAGCGGGCCGTACAGCACGTCCTCGTCGTCCGGCTGACCGGTCTTGGTCTCGGCGGCGGCCTTCGCCAGCGCGGCCACGAACTCGTCGTGGATGCCCGCCTGGACGAGGACGCGGGTGGCGGCCGTACAGTCCTGGCCGGCGTTGAAGAAGCCCGCGACGGAGATGTCCTCGACGGCCTTGGCGATGTCGGTGTCCTCGAAGACCACGACCGGCGCCTTGCCGCCCAGCTCCAGGTGGACGCGCTTGACGTCCTTGGCGGCGGACTCGGCGACGGACATGCCGGCGCGTACCGAGCCGGTGATGGAGGCCATCGCCGGGGTCGGGTGCTCGACCATCGCGCGGCCGGTCTCGCGGTCGCCGCAGACGACGTTGAAGACGCCCTTGGGCAGGATCGAGCCGAGGATGTCGGCGATCAGGACGGTGGAGGCGGGGGTGGTGTCCGAGGGCTTCAGGACGACCGTGTTGCCCGCCGCGATCGCCGGGGCGAACTTCCACACGGCCATCATCATCGGGTAGTTCCAGGGCGCGACCTGGGCGCAGACGCCGACCGGCTCGCGCCGGATGATCGAGGTCATGCCGTCCATGTACTCGCCGGCCGAGCGGCCTTCGAGCATCCGCGCGGCACCCGCGAAGAAGCGGATCTGGTCGACCATCGGCGGGATCTCCTCGGACCGGGTGAGTCCGACGGGCTTGCCCGTGTTCTCCACCTCGGCGGCGATGAGTTCCTCGGCGCGCTCCTCGAACGCGTCCGCGATCTTCAGGAGGGCCTTCTGGCGCTCGGCGGGGGTCGTGTCGCGCCAGGCGGGGAACGCCGCCGCGGCGGCCGCCATCGCGGCGTCCACGTCCGCCGTTCCGGACAGCGGCGCGGTCGCGTACGCCTCGCCCGTCGCGGGGTTGACCACCTCGGTGGTCCGTCCGTCGGCGGCGTCCCGGAACTCACCATCGATGTAGTTGCGCAGACGACGCAGCTCGGTGCTCACTGCCGGCCTCCTGTCAGGTCGAACTGTCCAATCGCTGAGACACCCACCCTAATCCGCAGGCCCACGTTTTCAACACCCCCGAGCGGGCTACTGCTGCGAAATCCGCAGACACGGACCTCGTAAACAACGAATTTCATCGGTAAAGCCTTGCGGAACGGTCGAGACGTCGTGCAGAGTGAAGCCGTGGCCAGTCGAAGCGCAGACCAGAGGGACTCGCCCCGCGAGCCCAGGAACGGCACTCCTCACCTGGATGCCGTCTCCCTCGCGATCATCCAGCAGCTCCAGGAGGACGGCCGCCGGCCGTACGCCGCGATCGGCAAGGCCGTCGGCCTGTCCGAGGCGGCCGTGCGCCAGCGCGTCCAGAAGCTGCTGGACCAGGGCGTGATGCAGATCGTCGCCGTCACGGACCCGCTCACCGTGGGCTTCCGCAGGCAGGCGATGGTGGGCGTCAACGTCGAGGGCGACCTCGACCCCGTGGCCGAAGCGCTGACCGGCATGTCGGAAGTCGAGTACGTGGTGATGACCGCGGGCTCGTTCGACATCCTCGCGGAGATCGTCTGCGAGGACGACGACCACCTGCTGGACGTCATCAACAAACGCATCCGGGCCCTGCCCGGCGTGCGCTCCACCGAGAGTTTCGTCTACCTGAAGCTCAAGAAGCAGACCTACATGTGGGGAACCCGATAACCGTGAGCACCAAGGACCTCAGCCGATCCGCGTACGACCACCTGTGGATGCACTTCACCCGCATGTCCTCGTACGAGAACTCGCCCGTCCCCACGATCGTCCGTGGTGAGGGCACCTACATCTACGACGACAAGGGCAAGCGCTACCTCGACGGTCTCGCGGGTCTGTTCGTGGTCCAGGCCGGCCACGGCCGCACGGAGCTGGCCGAGGTCGCCGCCAAGCAGGCCGCCGAGCTGGCCTTCTTCCCCGTGTGGTCCTACGCCCACCCCAAGGCCGTCGAGCTGGCGGAGCGTCTCGCCCACCACGCGCCGGGCGACCTGAACAAGGTCTTCTTCACCACCGGCGGCGGTGAGGCGGTCGAGACCGCCTGGAAGCTCGCCAAGCAGTACTTCAAGCTCAAGGGCAAGCACACCAAGTACAAGGTGATCTCCCGCGCGGTGGCCTACCACGGCACCCCGCAGGGCGCGCTGTCCATCACCGGCCTGCCGGCCCTGAAGGCCCCCTTCGAGCCGCTGGTGCCGGGCGCGCACAAGGTCCCGAACACCAACATCTACCGCGCCCCGATCCACGGCGACGACCCCGAGGCCTTCGGCCGCTGGGCCGCCGACCAGATCGAGCAGCAGATCCTCTTCGAGGGCCCGGAGACCGTCGCCGCGGTCTTCCTGGAGCCCGTGCAGAACGCCGGCGGCTGCTTCCCGCCCCCGCCCGGCTACTTCCAGCGCGTCCGCGAGATCTGCGACGAGTACGACGTGCTGCTCGTCTCGGACGAGGTCATCTGCGCCTTCGGCCGGCTCGGCACGACGTTCGCCTGTGACAAGTTCGGCTACGTCCCGGACATGATCACCTGCGCCAAGGGCATGACCTCGGGCTACTCCCCGATCGGCGCCTGCATCGTCTCCGACCGGATCGCCGAGCCGTTCTACAAGGGCGACAACACCTTCCTGCACGGCTACACCTTCGGCGGCCACCCGGTCTCCGCGGCCGTCGGTATCGCCAACCTCGACCTGTTCGAGCGCGAGGGCCTCAACCAGCACGTGCTGGACAACGAGGGCAACTTCCTCAAGACCCTCCAGAAGCTGCACGACCTGCCGATCGTCGGCGACGTCCGCGGCAACGGCTTCTTCTACGGCATCGAGCTGGTCAAGGACAAGGCGACCAAGGAGTCCTTCAACGCCGAGGAGACCGAGCGCGTCCTGTACGGCTTCCTGTCGAAGGCGCTGTTCGAGAACGGCCTGTACTGCCGTGCCGACGACCGCGGCGACCCGGTCATCCAGCTCGCCCCGCCGCTGATCTCCAACCAGGAGACCTTCGACGAGATCGAGCAGATCCTGCGCGCGACGCTGACGGAGGCGTGGACCAAGCTCTGATCCCTCGCGTCGATCCTCCCTCGGGACGATCTGCCTTCCCTCGGGCCGATCTTCCTTCCCCGGGATGATCCGCACCGGCCCCGGTATCGACCGTTCGAGTGAGAAACGGCGACCCGGGGCCGCGTGCTGTCCGGCCTCCCGCCGTCGCCTGCCTAGCGTGCCAGTGACCGATCGGCCCTGCCTTCGTTCCCCCGGACGGGGGAAC
>NZ_JBEOWS010000257.1:0-14496 GCF_040296125.1 Streptomyces sp. NPDC002265
GCCGGAACACCACCGCGACGCTCCGCGTCGCCACCACAGGATTCGCTTCACCCCCGGCCTGAAGTCCGGAGCACTGCGAATGAATCCCGGTAGCGGGAGGCGAGTTCGGGACTCTGTCCGCCGAAGGCGGCGAGGTCGGCCTGGAAGACGGCGTCGAGGAGGCCCGCGTCTTCGACACCGGGGGCGCAGACGACCTCACCGAGCTCGAGGCCACGCAGGCCGGCGGTGACGACGTCCTCGGCGGACATGCGCGGCACGGTGCTCATGTCCATTCCCTGGCGCGTGTGGAATTCGGTCGCGACGACGCCGGGGCACAGCACCTGGACCTGGACGCCGGTGCCCGCCAGCTCGGCACTGAGGGTCTGGGACATGGCGACGAGGTAGGCCAGGGAGCCGGCGTAGGCGGCGCGGCGGGGCATGACGGACGGGTCGGCGGGGCCGCTGAACGCGATCATCCCGGCCACGTTGATGATCTTTCCATGGGCACGTTCCTGCATGCCGGCGACGGCGGCGCGGGTGAGCATGGTGGGGGCGACGACTTTGACCTGGACGAGTTCGCGGGCCTTGTCGGCGGGCAGCTCGGCGAGCGGCATGTAGTGGGCGACGCCGGCGTTGTTGACGAGCATGGTCAGCGGCTCGTCGGCGCAGATCCCGGCTACGGTGTCGGCGCCGAGGTCGGTGGACAGGTCGGCGGCGACGGTGCGGACCCTGACGCCGGGATGGCCGGCGGCGAACTCCTCCAGGCGGTCCTTGTTGCGGCCGACGACGATCAGGTCGTAGCCGTCCGTGGCCAGGCGTTCGGCGAATGCCCGGCCGATGCCGGAGGTGGCGCCGGTGACGAGGGCGAGCTTGTTCATGAGTGCTGATCCTTTCGGGGATCGGGGTGTGCGGCGCGGTTCTGCCATGTCTCCACGGTCGGCGAGAAGCGGACGATTAGGCAGGAGACCCGTTTTCCTGGGAACGGCAGTACCAGGACAGGCAAACGTCTCTCTTGCCACAATCGAGGGCATGGCGACCACAGAACTCGGGGCGGCCCTGCGTCACTGGCGCGATCGCGTCTCGCCCCAGGACGTCGGTCTGTCCACGGGCGGACGCAGGCGCGCCGCCGGGCTTCGCCGTGAGGAGCTGTCCCAGCTGGCGGGCGTCTCCGCCGACTACATCGTCCGGCTGGAACAGGGACGCGCCGCCAAGCCCTCACCTCAGATCGTCGAGGCCCTGGCCCGCGCCCTGCGACTCACCCAGGGCGAACGAGCCCACCTCTTCCGTCTGGCCGGCCTCGTCCCACCGGGCCCGGGCACGGTTCCTCGGCACATCACGCCCGGGGTCCACCGCATGCTGGACCGGCTGACCGGCACGCCCGTCGCCGTCTTCGACGCCGCCTGGAACCAATTGCTAGCCAACCTCCTCTACACGGCGCTCATGGGGGAATGGCACGGGAATGACCTCAACGGGGTCTGGCGCAACTTCCTCAACCCTGACAGCCGCGTACGCCACACCGCCGATTCCAGAAGCGCACTGCAGGCGGCGCTCGTGGCCGATCTGCGCCGCACCTCCGGCCGCTATCCCGACGATGCGAGCCTGCAGTCCTTCATCGCCGAACTGCGCCGCCGCAGCGACCACTTCAACGACCTGTGGGAATCAGGCGCCGTGGGCGAGCACGAAGCCGGCCGGAAGACCATCGACCATCCCCAGGTCGGCGCACTGACGCTGGACTGCGACGTGCTCAGCGCCGCCGGCAGCGACCTGCGCATCATGGTCTACACGGCCCAGCCCGGGACCGAGGACGCCGACCGCCTGGCGCTGCTTGCCGTGATAGGCACGCAGCTGTTCACCGGCTGACCGTCCAAGGCCGGAGAGGTAGGCGTCGGCCCCAGGCGGCGTACCCCTGGTCCGACGCGTCCGCACCAGCGTCGCCCACCTCGGCTGGTCCGCGGGCCGCCGAACGGCAGACGATCAGCCGGCTCGACACGAGCCGCCGGCCTCGGACGCGGAGACGGCGGGACGGTGATCACTTTCCACCGAGCCCGCGGCGACGAGCTGGAACGCCTGCATGCCGTCCATGGGGGTGCCATCGGGATCGAGCCCGAAGGCGGCCGCAAGCACGATGGGGAGATCGGCCTCGGGGACAGCGCCGCGCAGCTCGGCGAGAACGTCGGGAAAGTCGGCGTCGTCGATGGCGCCCAGATACTCCTGGCGCAAGCGGTGGATGACCTCCACCAGCTCGGGCCTCAGCCGCATCCAGGCGCGGGACGTCCGGATCTCATCCGCGACTTGGTCCATGAACCAGCTCATGATCTCGTACGGGATGTCCAGGTGCCGTCCTCGGGGATCGAAGCACACGGTCGGCTCGCGTGCCGGGTCCTCGTCGGGGATGACCGCGGTGACCACGGCCCGTTGCTCCCGGACGAGGTCCAGTTCCAGATACCAGGCGTCGTCGGGCACGGAGTACATCGCGGTGATCGCGTAATCGCGGCTGGGGTGCGTGACCATCGTTCTCAGGCTTTCGGAACGAGCGGCGGTGTGGTGTGCACCTCGGCGTCCGGAGCCAGCTGCAGGCCGGCCATGGCGAGGAAATCGGTGAGTTCGATCCGGCCGCCGTTGGTTCCGTCGTCCCAGCTGGTCCAGAGGCCCGACTCCTCGCCGTCCCAGGTGTCGACGTCCCCGCTCGGATGCTGCTCGACGGTGCCCTCGCCGTGCCGGTACCGCAGGTACAGGTACTGGCCCGTGGTCGTCCAGGCGTCCCACTGCGACGGGAAGCCACCGGAGGTCTGTACTACTCGCGCGATGGTCACGTCCTCGTGCAGGTGGGCCTCGACAGCGCCCAGATGCTGGTCGTGGGCGATGAGGAGGTCGTCATCGAGTCCGAGGAAACGGATGCTCCCGCCGGGGAACTGGAGCGTGAGGCCGGCCGTGAAGCCGACATGGCCGTCGTTGTAGTGGATCTGCCGAACCGAGCGGATCGGCTGTCCGACGAACCGGGTCACCGGATCATCCGTCGAATCGTCGGCCACGAAAACGCTTCCGTGCTCGTCCATCGAGCACGGTCCGTGCGGCTGGTCGGCCCGTAGAGCCACACCCGTCGAGGGCGTGTGGAACAGAACCGGGCCCAGCCCCTCCAGGTGAAGCCAGAGGTGCACCAACGACGGCTCGTCGTCAGCACAGTGATGCCAAGCCGTGGTCGCCTTCAGCAGTCGCCTCCCGATCAGGTCGGCGGGAATCAGCTCCTCATCGTCGATCACCAGCCGATGCTCGCACGGCCTCACCGACAGGACACCCGAATTTCCCGCCCCACCGTCCTGGTTCATCGCGGGACCAGTCGCACCACGTGCCCTGCCACGTGGACGACCGGCGAGGAGGCGGTATCGCCCACGCCCAGCACGAGCACCCCGCAAACCGATCACGCCCGAACCCTCGACCAGCACGTTCGAAGATGGCGAAGCTTCTTCGAACAGTCATATGCGGTGCGCTACGGCTCCGTCCTGTCGGCGGTAGAGGTCGCGCAGCAGGGAAATCTCAGCGCCGTGATGGATCAGCTCCCTGTTGACGTGGAGAATGATGCCCTCCATGGGACGCCGCTCGGGACCCGCCGTGGGCGGATTCTCCAGGTCAGCGTCCGAGAGCGCGCGGACCCCCGCGTTCCATCTCCCGTACATCTCATCGAGCTGCATCAGCGCCTCGTCAGCGGTCCCCGCGTAGGCGAATGTCTGGGCGTCGACGTCCTGGCCGCCGAAGTGCCATCCGACCCGATAGCCCAGGCACGAGACGATGATGTGTGCCAGCCGCCAGGCAATCGTGGTCACCGGAGCCGGCACCGGGTCAGGGGACGCGGAGTCCATCGTCCACTCCCCCGAACCTGTCGACATCGGTGCGGCCGACGTGTCGCGTGGGCGGATACTCCAGCAGCCGCGCACCGGCTCCCAGAAGTACTCATCATCGGTGAGACCATCCAGCCGCGGCCGCAGGTTCTTGCGCCAGTACCAGTCCAACTGCTCCGCGATCCGCTCGCTTCTAGTCATTTCCGCACACTACATACACCGGAGACCTGACCACCCCGAGCGAGCGCCACGCTTACAGGCCCTGCAACAGGCGCGAGATCCCGGCCGATCCTGACGGCAGGTCACCGGTGCCTTGTCGGGGCTGCGTTGTCAGTGGCAGGGGATACGTTCGAGGTCTTGGAACCGCTGTTGCACAACAGGAGTGGACGATGACCGAGAGCACTGTGCTGCCCGCGCTCAGGGTGGTACTGACGGACGTCAACGAGCGTGTGGTGGAGGCGTGGCGTGCCGCGTTCGCCGACACCCCCGGAATCGAGATCCGCAAGGGCTCGATCCTCGACGAGGACGTCGACGCCTGGGTCACCCCCACGAACTCCCGGGGCCGGATGGACGGCGGGGTCGACGCCGTCATCAAGCGATACCTGGGGTCCGGCATCCAGGTGCGTGTCCAGCGGGCGATCCGTGACCGGTTCGCCGGACCCATGCCGGTGGGCAGCGCGGTGTGCGTCCCGTCCGGCGCGACCGTCCCCCGTTACCTGATATCGACGCCCACGATGGTGCGGTCCTCGCAGAACGTGAGCGCCACGCTCAACGTGGCGCTGGCGTGCGCGGCCGCCTTCCAGGCCGTCCACCGGCAGAACCGGAAGAAGCCGGGCAGCATCCGGTCCGTGGCGCTGGTCGGTCTCGGGGCGCAGACCGGCCAGGTGCCGGCCCGGGTGTGCGCCAACCTGATGTGGACCGGCTACACGCTCTTTCACGACCACTGGTTCGAGGACGACGACGAGCTTCGCTCCACCATCGTCTCCCAGCTCCACGGGATCGAGAACGCGCCCGTCGACCAGCGGGTACGTATCGTGCCGCCGACGACCGGCACGCCTGTAGCCCCCACGCCTACGCCCGAAACTCCCGCTGCCGCAGCCGCTCCCACTCCGGCCTCTCCTCCTGCCACGACGAGCGAAAGCGCCATCGCCATGACCGGATCGACGACCGGTGTCCCGGCTGAGGGCCAGCCGCAGCAGTCCCAGCCCGAGCCCGATATGAACGACCCCTTCGCCCTGGCCGAGCTCTTCGACGGTGGCGGGGAGGCCTGGCTCCCGCTGCTGAAGCCGGTCATCGAGGCGCAGCCGGACGCCGCGCGGTTCATCGGCAAGGGCCGCAGCCCCGAGGTGGTCCCGGTCCGCGAGCTGACGTTCCAGGCGCTCAAGCCGAACCCGCCGCACAAGTGGAAGGTCGTGGTCTTCGGCCAGAACCCGTATCCGCGGCCGGAGAGCGCCACCGGCATAGCCATGTTCGACAACACCTTCAGCGACTGGAAGGACAGCCAGTTCGGCCGCGTCGTCAGCATCAGGTGCCTCATCAAGGCGGCGGCGATGTGGAAGTACGGCATCGCCAAGAAGACCCCGATCGCCGAGGTGCGGGCGCTGCTGAAGGAGCGGGACACGGTCCAGCCGCCCGAGTGGTTCCAGGCGATGCTGACGCAGGGCGTACTGCTGCTGAACGCGTCGCTGACCGCGAGCGGTGACGGGACGATGGGGGCCGACCAGCACACGGCGTTCTGGCGGCCGGTCGCCGAGCGGATCGTCGAGGAGATCCTCAAGGCCAAGCAGGACGCGCCCGAGGAGGACCGCGGCGTCGTATTCGCGTGGTGGGGGGCGCACGCCCGCAGCCTGAAGCGGGTCGTCCTGCGGCTCCAGCAGAAGTACCCGGACGTCGAGGTCCGCCATCTCGACCACGCGAACCCGGCGGCACAGGGCGACATCTTCTGCGAGGGCGACCACTTCACCCAGGTCAACGACGCTCTGGCCTCGCTGGGCGCCGACGGCATCGACTGGCTGCCGAGCAAGGGGTGGAACGAGACGGCGACCGGCGCGGGCGGTGCGGACGGGGGTGTCGCGGCGCGCATGGGCGCTTTCATCGAGTCGACCATGAACCTGCACCAGCTGTACCTGGAGCGCCTGACCAGCGTCAAGGACGAGGGCCTCGTCCTGCCGGCGATCACCGGTGTCTTCGACACCGCGCTGATGGACTTCGAGAACGCCGTCGCCCCGGCTTCCGCGGTGCTGTCCGGGCTCGCCGGACACATCCGGCGCTCGCACGACTTCGGCAAGCGGCGCGCGGACCAGGCGGCCGGCGGCGGCCTGTCCGCCGACGCGATCGCCGCGCTCCACCTCTACACCTGTGAGTCAGCCTTCTACCGCGAGATCAACAGCGTCCTGCGCTCCCCCGACCGCACCAGGCTGACGCCCTACCTGCCCTACCTGCGGCTGCTGTTCTCAGCGGTCTCGGAGCTGCCGGCCTACACGCAGCCGCTGTGGCGCGGGGTGTCGCTGGACCTTCGGGCGCAGTACCCGGTGGGCCGGACCGTGACCTGGTGGGGTGTCTCCTCGTGTACCTCCCAGCTGCAGGTGGCCAGGGCGTTCCTGGGCAGTCGCGGCAAGCGGACCCTCTTCGAGGTGACGCCGGCCCGGGCGGTCGGGATCAAGAGCTTCTCCGCCTTCACCGGCGAGGAGGAATACATCCTCACGCCGGGTACCCAGCTCAAGGTCACGGAGGTGAGGAGCGAGCCGCGCGGGCTGTGCACGGTCCGCCTGAGCGAGGTCACGGACGCCGCTCCCGTGGTGTCCTGAACCACGCCCCGTTCCGCCACAAGATCCACCTGCCGGGTCGAAAGGGGCGCGCTAGCATCGTCATGGATCATCTCGAAGGGACAGTCGATTCTGCCCTTCCCGGGCAGTGCGCCCCTTTCACCGTCACTGCCGAGACTTTCAGCCGCTTGTGAAAGCAGGTCGTCAGCATGCCTTCTGCCGCGGAAGATCTGAGCAGGGACCCCACCCCAGATCCGGCCGAGGACAACGCGTACTTCCCTTCACCGTATTCGCTCAGTCAGTACACCGCGCCGAAGACCGACTTCGATGGGGTGAAGCACAAGGGCGCCTACAGAGGGAAGCTGAAGGTCCTCATGGTGGCGGCGGCGGAACGCTATGTTCTGCTGGAGAACGGCAAGATGTTCTCCACCGGAAACCATCCGGTGGAGATGCTGCTGCCGGCTCACCACTTGATGGAGACGGGCTTCGACATCGACGTCGCCACGGTGGGGGGCTACCCGGCGAAGCTCGAACTGTGGGCCATGCCGGACGAGGACGCTGCCGTCAAGGCGACGTACGAGGCTCTCAAGCCGAAGCTCAAGGCGCCCAGGAACCTTGCCGATGTCGTCGAAAAGGACCTCGGCGAGGATTCGGACTACGTCGCCGTCTTCATCCCGGGCGGACACGGGGCCGTGGTCGGTCTGCCGACCAGCGAGGCAGTGACCGGGACCCTGGACTGGGCGCTGGCGAACGACAAGTTCGTCATCACCTTGTGCCACGGCCCGGCCGCGCTGCTCGCCGCCTCGCTGGGCAAGAAGGAGTCACCCTTCAAGGGGTACTCGGTCTGCGTCTTCCCCGATTCGCTCGACGAGGGACCGAACCTCGACATCGGCTACCTCCCCGGCCGCCTGCAGTGGCTCGTCGCCGGTCTGCTGAGAGAGCAGGGCATGCATGTCGTCAACGACGACATGACCGGCAGGACCCACCAGGACCGCAAGCTCCTCACGGGTGACAGCCCCCTCGCCTCCCACAGCCTCGGTCTCCTCGCGGCCGAGGCCCTGCTCCAAGAGGTACAGAACAACGGCTGACGCCGTACGCCGCCGCCCCGAGCGCGAGGCTGGGCGCTCGGGGTCCGTCAACGGCGGTCGGCCCCGAAAGCCTCGCTCTCGCGCAGCACCACGAGTGCGAAGGCAAGGCGCTTGTCCAACCAGCCTTCCCGCATGACGAAGTACCACGCGTGGCTCTGGTTCGCTCGCGGACAGGTCAGCACGGCTTCTCTGTACCCTCCGTCCGGGCCCGCCTCTTCCGCTGCTTCTGCGCCCACCGTCCAGACCACCGGTTTGGGAGCTGAACCGGAGTCCCCCACTTCGTCGGAGCCGAAGGACAGCAGAGAGTCGACGACCCCTTCGAGGACATGACCCACCCCGCGGCCCAGAGCCGCCCCCGGACCGCCTCTGGCCCAGTTACGGAGAGCCACGATGGGCGGATACCCGGGCTGTTCCATCCACAGGCTCTGCTGGGTGAGCCGCTTCGCGACCGGGGTGCGGCGGACCGAGCCGAGTTCGAGGCCGGCGGCGTCGGTCACCCGGTAGCGGTCGGAGCCGTCCGGGAGGACCGTGCACAGCAACTGTCGGCTGTCCTCGTCCTCGTACAGGCGGAATCCACCCTTCGACAGCGGCCGGGCCGGCTCCAGGGGGATGATGAAGACGCCGGGGACCATGTACTCGTCGCCTGCGCGTGTCCTCATGAACCGCACGGCGTGCGGGCCCTCGCCGCGCTTCGACTTGCGAATCGTGTTCCGCATCATGCGGCCCACCGTGAACTGGGTGATCTCGTCCCAGTGCACCGCCTCGAACGGCTCGTCGCGCTTCCGCCTTCCGAAGGCCATCCGCTTCCCCTCCCGGTCGGCCCGCATTCCTCTGCGTCGGTACGAGCGCCGGTACGAGGATACGAAGGCGGCTGTCCATCCCAGCCGAGCCCAGCCACGGGCAGCACGGATGCCTGCCCTTCCGTCGGCACCTGAGCGTCGGCCGGCCCAGTGCCGGGCCTGGAGCCGGCCAGACAACTCCCCTGTGTCGTCAGGTAATTGACGACACAGACTGAGACTGCTTCACTGTGGTGGTGGCTGAGCCACTCAACCAGTGAGCCGCCGCACCATCCGATTGCAGTCTCGGGAGATCCTCCGTGGCCGTCGACAGCATTCCGCGCCAAACCGTGGTCGACCTGCTCGAAGCACGGCTGCGTGAGGCCATTCTGAACGGCACTCACGAGCCCGGTTCCCTGCTGCCGCCCGAGCGGGAGCTGGCGGCCGGGTACGGTGTCACGCGCACCACCCTCAAACACGCCCTGACACGGCTGGAGAAGTCGGGTCTGCTGAGCACCAGGCACGGCATCGGCACCCGCATCCTCGACTATCTGCGGCTCGGCGGGGCCGAGTTGCTCCCGATGCTGGCCGCGCAGGACCCCGGCTGGCTGAGGGAGATCTTCGAGGCCCGCCGGCACATCGGCGTCCTCATCGCGGGCCGGGCGGCCGTCCGGCGCACGGCACGGCAGGCCCGGCGCCTGGAAGAACTGCTCCAACTGGTCGCCGACGCCCCGGACGCGGCCGCGATCCAGCTCGCCGACGTGGAGGTGCACCGGGAGCTGGCACGCGCGACCGGCAACCGGGTATACGTACTCCTCACCAACACGCTGTTCAACGCCTACCTCCCCGTACGGGCTGCGCTGCGGGCGCCGTTCGAGGACCCGGCACAGGCGTGGAATCGGCTCGCACCGGTGGTGCGCGCGGTGGTCGACCGGCAGAGCGAGGACGCTCAGCGCGCGGCCGAGGTGTATCTGCGCGGCACCGAGAAGATCATGCTGAGTTCACTGGAGCACGACCGCCGACGTTCGGCCGACAACAACTCCTGCTAGCCCGTGGCCCCTTCGGGCGCGTGACCCCGCTCGCCCGACGCGGTGGTCCGTAGCCACCTGTTCACGCACTGATTCTACGCGCGTCATATGTCATGAACCGGCTAACTCGATGGTTCATGGTGCCGGCCCTGCCGGCCTGCACCAGGTGCACAGCCCTGACATCACCGGCTGCCGGGAAGAGACCCGGAGCCGCCCACCCCACAGACCGCCGCCCGCCCCCGCGGTGCGGCACGCACCGACAACCCAAGGAGCATGGTGAGCAGAGCAAGCAAGCGTCGCGGCGCCCTCATCGGCGTCATGCTGAGCGCGGTCATCGGCGGCAGCGTCCAGCCGGCCATCGCCTCGGCGGCGGCCGCCACGGACAGCCCGGCCACGGCCCAGCAGAAGTCCCCGGTCCGTGACATCGAGAACCAGATCGCCCGGTCGCTGGCCTCGTCGCTGCACGACTCGCAGTGGCGGGCCCAAGTACGCACGGCCTCGCTCGCCACGGACGAGGTGGACCTGCAGGCCCTGGCCGGCAAGTCCACCCGGCCCGCGGGGCGAAAGCTGACCGCCTCGGTCTCTGCCGCCGACCGGCGCCTCGCGGAACTGAAGGGGCTGCCCACCTCGACCGGCTCACTGCTGCGGGTACGCCTGGGCGCGCCCTCCATGCGTGCGCACCTGAAGACCGACACCACCCCCTGGGTCGCCGTCGCGGCGGCGGACGATGACGCGAAGACCCTCACCGCCTACGACAGCCAGGGCCGCGCCCACACCGTGGGCACCGCCCGCGTGCCCGACCGTCCCCTGTACGTCCTGGACATCGACGTCACCAAGGCCCACCGGGCCGGACTCGCGGTCCTGGACAAGGCGTTGGCCGCCAAGGGCCTCACCTCGCAGGCCGGTCTCGCCAAGGCGCAGGACACGGGCGGCTGGTGGGCCACCAAGGTCGACGCGATCGAGGTGAACGACGACCAGGAACCCTGGTTCAAGGGCGCCGCCGAGATGTTCTCCCTGGTCACCGGCTTCGGCCTGGACGGCAAGGCACGCGTCGACTCGGTGGACATGCCGTACCTGGACTACGACGGCACCACCTACTACCCGAACCAGATCCTGGTGAACTGGTCGAACTACAAGTACAACCTGGCCGACGTCGTGATGATGGAGGACGACGACGGCACCAACTACCGTGCGCTGGCCACGGCCATCACCACGGCCCTGCTCACCGTCACCGACCAGGGCACCTACATCCCCCTGGTGAACGCGGTCCTCAGCGCCATCCCCGACTCGTGGTTCACCGACGACCCCGACTACGTCGAGTCGTGGTACACCCTGGCCAAGAACTCCTCGGGCCGCCTCAACGGCGCTTCGGGCAACGGCTGGATGACGGTCGACCCGTACTTCGTCGAGGAGCTGTGACCCCTCCCGCGCACCAGCACGACTGACCGGCGGGGGTGCCGGGAGATCGAGGCCCTGCACCCCCGCTCCCGTCCCCGGCATCGGATGATGGCCGGGGACGGCCGTCGTACCGTGGCTGTGGCCGTCGCGCCCTTCAGCGGTGTGCCGGTTGCAGGCGCTCGATGCGGTCGAGGTCACCGGCGAGCAGGTCGCGGTGGCTGATGGTGAAGTCTCCATTGGGCAGGACCTGCCCTTCGCCGTAGCGCCGGCCCGTGACGGCGGTGGGCAGGAAGGTGCGCAGACGGTGACGCATGTCCCCGGGGTGGTCGACAGGGGTGCCCCAGTCGGCGGGGGCCTGGTCGGTGGACAGCAGGACCCAGTGGTCCACAGGCACGTCGGCGCCGAGGTCCGGCGCCTTGCCGGTGTGGCTGTCCAGGGCCGGCACGGTCAGCCGGTCGGGATCGAGGGGCGCGTACCAGAGCAGCAAGGGCTTGGCGCGTTGCGCGTCGGCGTTGTCGAAGCAGCACACAGCGATGGTGTGGTCGGGGAAGCGGTCGGCGTAGAAGGCCAGAAGGTCCGGCTCGAGATCGGGGCGCCGGTGCGGCGGCACCTGCTGGAGCGCGGCAAGGACGGCGGTGGGGTCGTCCGCCAGAACCACCGTGTAGACGTCGTGGTCGAAGACCTGGACAGTCTGCGGTTCCCCACTCATCCAGGCCATGCCGTCGTCTGTGGCGGCGCTGCGTTCCACGGCGGTCACCATTCGGTGCAGAACGTCGCCGTTGCGTCCCGTGGACAGGAAGTGATGGGGGGTGAGCTGTCTGGTGGGCAGGTGCAGCAGCATGGCGTTGGGGCCGTCCGCGAGGTTGACCGCAGTGTTCTGGTACCCCAGGACGTGGATGAGGCCGTGCACCTGGTGGTGCTGTCGCCCGCAGTAGACGATCGTGCCGGAGAACGCGGCCTCGCCTGTCGAAATGCACATGCCGGAAAGGTATCGCCACCGCCCGGACCTCCGTCGTCCGAGCGGGACGGACACGGCACAGCCCCTCTGTCGACCGACAGCCCCGCCCAAGTAACCTCGTGCGGGGAGACGTCAGATGCCAGCGGGCTCCATTTCCGAGGAGGCGATGGTGTTCGGAAGCGGCACGCGGTTGTTCGCAGCCTCGGTGATCGTGGCCTGCGTGGTGCTCGTCGGCCCCAGCGCGCCCAGCGGCGCCCCCTCCGCCAGGCCGCTGCCCGTCGGCGCCGCCGCAGACGTCGTACCGAACCGGGTCATGACGTGGAACCTCTGCAACCCCTGCGCCCGGAGCAACGTCGACCGCGCGGCGGAGATCGCCACGTACGCACCCCAGGTCGTCGCCCTGCAGGAAGCGTGCGTACGTGACGTCGACAGGATCCGGGACTACCTGGAGAGCTTCTACGGGCTGGTCTACCACGTCGAGTACGGCATGGTCCTTCGCAGTTGGAGCCGCTGCGGCGGAGCACCATGGAGTCCGGGTGCCTACGGCCAGGCGGTCCTGTCGGCAGCTCAGATGACGGACCGCGTGAGCGTGGAATACCCCGACGGAGGATCCGAGGACCGCGGGTACATGGCCGTCAGCACCGTGGTGGGCGGCAGGTCCGTCCGGGTCTTCGCCACGCACCTCGCCCAGCGACGTCAGGAGGCGGTCCGGGCGGACCAGAGCCGCCTGCTCGCCGCGGAGATCGCCCGGTACGACCGCGCGATCGTTCTCGGCGACTTCAACGCCGTGCCGGACGCGCCCGAACTCGCCCCCCTGTGGGCGCTGGCCACGGACGCGGATCCTCAGTGCCGTCCCGCGTCAGGAGGCGCCTGCAAGCCGACCACCGACTGGCAGAGCAAGTTCGACTACATCTTCCTGCGCGGCGTCGTTCCGCTCGCACAAGGCACGCACCCCAGCCCGTACTCGGATCACCACCTCGTGTACAGCGACGTCGCCTCTCCCGAAGCCACTTGAGCGGATCACCGTCCAGCACGGTGGCGGGGTTACTCATCCAGTGATCTCCGGTGGACGCGTCACAGGCTGCCGGCGGTGATGTCGCCATAGGCGGTGGTCGCCTTGACGGTCAGAGCGGCGACGGCGGTGCTGCCGGTGTTCGTCAGGGTGTTGCGGATCCGCCCGTAGGCGGTGCCGGCGTCCAGGGTGGCCGAGACGCCCTGGGCGGCGCCGACGGTGATGTCGCCCTGCTGAGTGCTCAGGGTGAGTGCGCCGCCGGCGGCCTCGGTGATCGTCAGGTCGCCCTTGAGGGTGCTGATCTCACCGGAACCGTTCAGACGGCCGACCGAGACGGTGGCGTCCAGACCGGTGAGGCGGACGCCTGCCACCTCGTCGAGCTCGACCGGTCCGTGCGCGCCGTCGAAGACGACGTCCCCGAGGGGGCCCACACCGCGCAGTTCGGCGGCTGCCGACTTCGCCTCGACACTGGAACCGGCGGGCAGTTGCACGGTCACCTCGACCGAACCGGTGTTGCCGAGGATCCGGTTCTTCGCCTGCGGGACCTCGATCCGCAGGACGCCGTCGGCGTGGGCGATCCGGACCTGACCGGCCGCCTTCACGTCACGGCCCTTCGAAGCGTCCGCGGGCCGGACCTCGACGGTGGTGGTGTCGCGGTCGGCGGCGATGAGCTGAATGCGCCCGGCCGGGATGTCCAGGACGGCCTGGACGGGGGCGGGGGTGGCGAACTTCTGCATGATGCACTCCTTCGACTCGCTGTTTCCGATGAAAGAAACGCTACGTTGCATTCAGACATCAGGCAACAAACATGTGGCGCAACCACGGTATTTTCACAGGCAGATGCCGTGATTTCGTTGCAACGGTTCTGAGCCTAAAGCAACGAGTAACACCGGGAGCGTTGCATTGAGTTGAGAGTGAACGCACTGGTGCCGTCACGAGAAGGGGCAGCAGGATGCAAAGCACGTCCGCAGGCACCCCGAGTCGCCGAAGTTCTGCCGCCGGAACGCGGAGCCGTCCGGCCGGTCGGCGCGTCCGTCTCGCAGTCAGGGTGGCGGCGGGCGGTCAGGCGTCAGGGCCGACGGGCCTGGTGCGAAGCACCGGACCGGATCCTGGCCACGCTCACTGATCGCCTACGATCACCGACCCCTTGGACTCGGTCATCTGGTCCAAGGGCTCGGCAGCCCGGGTGAGCGGGCCGCCCGCGTCACCCGTGTTGAGGACCCCTGCCGGTTCCAGCAGCAGAATGGCGGTCTCCTCCTCCGCCACGGGACAGTGTTCGACGCCCCGGGGCACCACGAACAGCTCACCCGGTTCGAGCACGACGTCCCCGTCCCTGAGCTGGATGGTGAGCCGGCCGCTGATGACGAGGAACAGTTCGTCGGTGTCCTCGTGGGTGTGCCAGACGAACTCGCCCTTCAGCTTGGCGAGCTTGACCTCGTAATCGTTCAGATCGGCGATCTTCTTCTGTGCCCAGAGCTCATCGAACAGCGAGAGCTTGTGGGCCAGGTTGACGGCTGCACGGGGTTCGGTCATGTGCCCAGCGTGCCGCCACCGGTTGCCCCTGGTCTTGTACGTTCCTTGCATGACTGGCAGTCAGCTCCGGACGCGGATCAGCGTCCGGCGGGCGCTCGGGTGATCAGCCGAGCAGAGGCACCT
>NZ_JBEOWS010000258.1:0-14486 GCF_040296125.1 Streptomyces sp. NPDC002265
CGTTCTCGGGGGGGGGGTCACCTGGGTTTTGGCCCCCCCGCGTGCGCTAATAAATTTATCAATTGCTGGGGGCCCCCGTGGGGGGGGGGGGGGGGGGGCCCCCCCCCCCCGCAGGCACAGCACGGGCATTAACGGGTACGGCCCCGGTGCAGTACCTCACACCGGGGCCGTACGGTCGGTCGGCGCTCAGGCCTTCCACTTCTCCCAGGACATGTTCCAGCCGTTGAGGCCGTTGGCCGGGTCGACCACCGGGTCGGTGGAGTGCTTGACCTCCACCACGTCACCGACCATCGAGTGGTTGAAGAACCAGGCGGCCGGCACCCCGCTGTCGTAACCGCCGCGCACGTCGCGCAGGCCGACACAGCCGTGGCTGGCGTTGTAGTTGCCGAACGCGTCGCCGCCCCAGTAGTTGCCGTGCACGAAGGTGCCAGAGTCGGTCAGGCGCATGGCGTGCGGGACGTCCTTGATGTCGTACTCGCCGTCGTAGCCGACGGTGTCGCCGTTCATCCGGGTCACCTTGAACTTCTCGCTGATGACCATGCTGCCGTTCCAGGTCGCGTAGCCGGCCTTGCCGGTGGTGACCGGGATGGTCCGGACGGTCTTGCCGTCCTGCATGACCTTCATCGTGTGCTTCTTGGCGTCCACGACGGACACCTGGTTGCGGCCGATGGTGAAGGAGACGGTCTTGGACTGCTTGCCGTAGACGCCCTTGCGGCCCTCGACCCCGTCGAGGTTCAGCTTGACGGTGACCTTGGTGCCGGACTTCCAGTATTCCTCGGGACGGAAGTCCAGGCGGTCGTTGCCGAACCAGTGGCCCTCGACGTCAACGGCGGGCTCGGTCGTGATCTGGATGGCCTTCTTCACGTCGTCCGGCTTGGTGATGCCGCGCGTGAAGCGGATCGAGAACGGCATGCCGACACCGACGGTGGAGCCGTCCTCGGGGGTGAAGGTGCCGATGAAGGTGTTCTTCGGGCTGAGCGTGGTGAAGGAGGAGTCCTCCGCCGCCGTGCGGCCCGCGGCGTCCTTGGCGACCGCGTGCACCTCGTACTTGGTGGACGCCGCCAGGTGCGTGGTGGGCGTCCAGCCCGCGCCGTCCGCCGAGATCGTGCCGTCGACCTTCGTGCCCTTGGCGTCCTTGACGGTGACCTCGGTCAGCTTGCCCTTGGTGGCGCCGACCTTGAGGACGCCGCTGGTGTCGACCTCCTTGGCGCCGGTCTTGGGGGAGATGGTGACGACCGCCTCCGACTGCGCGCTCTGGGTCGCGGACGACTGCTTGCCCTTGTCCTTGCCGTCGCCGCCGGATCCGGCGTCCGCCCCGCCGCCGCACGCGGTCACGGAGAACAGCAGCACGCCCAGGGCTGCCGCCATCAGGCCGCCACGGCCCCGCTTCCGCGTTCCGCCCACGCGTGCGTCAACCGACGCCCCCGATATCGGTCGCACGTTCAACTCTTCTCCCCTCGCCGGACCCCGGCCCGGCCACCCCAGCGCATCCCATGCGCACTCTGGCGCATATTAACCACATGATCAGTGCGGTCGATGCCCGCCGATTGTCACCGTTCAGTCCCAACTGAGATCCCTCCCCCTTCGTCAGGTCCCGCACCCCGCCCGCTCACTTGACCGCGCTCCCCGCCTTCCACTGCTTCCACCCCATGTTCCAGCCGCCGAGCCCGTTGTCGGGGGCGACCTTCTTGTCGTCGCTGTGGACGACCTCGATGACGTCGCCGACCAGGCTGCGGTCGAAGAACCAGCCCGCGGGGGTGTCCGAGGCGCCGCCCTTCACGTCCCGCAGACCCACGCAGCCGTGGCTGACGTTGGCGTGCCCCGGGGCCGCGGGCGCCCAGTAGTTGCCGTGCAGGAAGGTGCCCGACTCGGTCAGCTGCATGGCGTGCGGCACGTCGGGGATGTCGTACTCGCCGCCGAAGCCGACCGTGCGGCTGTTCATCCGGGTGACCTCCAGCATGTCCATCACCACCATCTTCCCGTTGTAGGTGGTGGTCTTGGGGGCGCCCGCGGTGATGGGGACGGTGGCCACCAGTGCGCCGTCGCGCCGCACCTGCATGGTGTGCTTCGCCGCGTCGACCAGCGAGACCTGGCTGCGGCCGACGGTGAAGGAGACCGTCCGGTACTGGAGTCCGTAGACCCCGCGTGCTCCCTCGACGTCCCGCAGACGCAGGCTGACGGTGACCCGGGTGCCGGGCTTCCAGTACCCCTCGGGGCGGAAGTCCAGGCGGTCCTTGCCGAACCAGTGCGGGCGGATCTCGACCGCCGGCTGCGCGGTGACGCGGACGGCGCGCTCGACGGCGGCCCGGTTGTCGATCTTCCGGCTGAAGGCCAGCGAAACGATCATTCCGGTGCCGACCGTGGAACGGTTCTCCGGGGTCACGTACCCGATGAACCGCTCGGCGGGGACGTAGGTGGTGAAGGTGGTGTGCCGCGCCGAGCGGCGGCCGTCGCCGTCGACGGCGACCACGTCGACCGTGTACTTCGCCGCGAGCGCCAGCTTCTCCGTGGGCTCCCAGCGCCGCCGGTCCGAGGAGACGCGTCCGGGCACCGGGGTCACCTGCGCGTCCTGCGACTTGACGACCCGCACCGACTCCAGCCGCCCGTCCGTCACCTGGACCCCCAGCGCCCGGCCGGGGCGGACCTCCTTGGTGCCGTCGTCCGGCGAGATCCGGATGACGTCCTCGGGGTCCGGCGCCCTGCCGTGCGCCCCGCCGGCGCCGATCACCCCCGTCGGGTCCGTGTCGCAGCCGGCGGCGCCCGCAAGCAGCCCTGCCCATGTCAGTACGGCGGCCAGCGCGGCCCCCGCGCGCCGTGCGCGCCCGTTTACGTGCCTCACATGGATGCCAACGACCGGCCCGCCCCCTGGAAACGTGAGTGCGAGCCATGAGCTGGGCAGAACAGTGGGGAGGACGACGCGACAGGTGACCGCGGCCGGGACGCCGCGGGCCCGTCACCCGTTGTTCCATGTCGTGCCATGAGCCGCGGGAGGCCGAACCGTGTCCAGCGCAGCCGAGCAGGAGGCGGTGGCGGAAGAGCGCGCCACCGGGGACGGGCGTCCGGCCACCGCCGCCAACGGGGCACGGCGCAGGACGCCCGGGGTGCCGGTGTGGCCGGGTGCGCCGACGCCGCTGGGGGCCCGCTTCCGGGTCGGCCCGGACGGGGTGGCGGGTACCAACTTCGCGCTGTGGGCGGGCGGGGCCGAGGCGGTCGAGCTGTGCCTGTTCGACGGGCGCGGCCCGGACAGCAGGGAGACCCGCGCCCGGCTGACCGAACTGACGCACGAGATCTGGCACGGTTTCGTCCCGGGGGTGATGCCGGGTCAGCGGTACGGCTTCCGGGTGCACGGCCGCTGGGACCCGTGGACCGGCGCCCGCTGGAACCCGGCGAAGCTGCTCCTCGACCCGTACGCGCGCGCGGTGGACGGCGACTTCCGGCTGCCGCCCGAGGTGTACGGGCATGTCCGCGACTGGCCCCAGCAGCAGGTCGCCGACACCGTGCGCGACGACCGGGACTCGGCGCCGTACGTCCCGAAGGGTGTGGTCGTGCACGACGACGCGCCGGGCGACGAGTGGACGGACGACCGCCGCCCGAAGACGCCCTGGGCCGACTCGGTGATCTACGAGCTGCACGTCAGGGGCTTCACCAAGCTGCACCCCGGCATCCCGCCGGAGCTGCGCGGCACCTACGCCGGCCTCGCGCACCCGGCGGCGGTCGAGCACCTGGTGCAGCTGGGCGTGACGGCCGTGGAGCTGCTGCCGGTGCACCAGTTCGCGCACGAGGACCATCTGCTGCGGCGGGGGCTGCGCAACTACTGGGGATACAACTCGATCGGCTACTTCGCCCCGCACGCCGGGTACGCCGCCTCCGGTACGACCGGTCAGCAGGTCGGCGAGTTCAAGGACATGGTCCGGGCGCTGCACGCGGCCGGCATCGAGGTCATCCTCGACGTGGTCTACAACCACACCGCGGAGGCCGGCGAGCTGGGCCCGACGCTCTCCCTCAAGGGCATCGACAACCGCGGCTACTACCGGCTCCAGCCGGACGCCCGCCGCTACGCCGACTACACCGGCTGCGGCAACACCCTGCACGTGGTCCAGCCGCAGGTGCTGCGGCTGATCACCGACTCGCTGCGCTACTGGGTGACGGAGATGGGCGTCGACGGTTTCCGGTTCGACCTCGCGGCCGCGCTGGCCCGCTCCATGCACGACGTGGACATGCTCTCCCCGTTCCTGGCCGTCATCGCCCAGGACCCGGTGCTGCGCCGGGTGAAGCTCATCGCCGAACCGTGGGACGTCGGCTCCGGCGGCTACCAGGTCGGCGCGTTCCCACCGCTGTGGACCGAGTGGAACGACCGCTACCGCAACGCCGTACGGGACTTCTGGCGGCACGCGCTGCCGGACGTCCGCGAGATGGGCTACCGGCTGTCGGGGTCGAGCGACCTGTACGCCTGGGGCGGGCGGCGGCCGTACGCCTCGGTCAACTTCGTCACCGCGCACGACGGTTTCACCCTGCGCGACCTGGTGTCGTACGAGCGCAAGCACAACGAGGCCAACGGCGAGGGCAACCGGGACGGCACGGACGACAACCGGTCGTGGAACGGCGGCGCGGAGGGCGAGAGCGAGGACGAGCGGGTACGGGCGCTGCGGCGGCGCCAGCTGCGCAACCTGCTGACCACGCTGCTGCTGTCCACGGGGGTGCCGATGCTGGTCGCGGGCGACGAGCTCGGGCGCACCCAGCACGGCAACAACAACGCCTACTGCCAGGACAACGAGATCGGCTGGCTGGACTGGAGCCTGCTGGAGAACCCGGGCTGGCGCGCCCTGTTCGAGCTGACCTCTCGGCTGATCGCGCTGCGCCACCGCCATCCGGTGCTGCGCCGACGGGCGTTCTTCTCCGGGCGGGCGCACTCGGCGGACGGGCTGCGGGACCTGGCCTGGTTCACCGCGCGGGGCGCGGAGATGACGGAACGGGACTGGTACGCGCCCGCCGCCACGCTCGGCATGTACCTCTCCGGGCGGGACATCCCGGGCCGCGACGAGCGGGGCGCGCCGATCGTCGACGACAGCTTCCTGGCCGTGCTGCACGCCGGGGACCGGCCGGTGAGCTTCGTGCTGCCGGGGCCGCCGTGGGCGGAGCGCTACGAGGTGGTCGTGGACACCTCGCGGGAGGAGCAGGCACAGGCGCCCGGGGTGACGCACGAGGCGGGGGCGGCGATCACGGTGCCGGCCCGGTCCGTGCTCCTGCTGAAGGTCGGCTGAGCGGGGCGGGGCCCGCCCGGGTCAGCCGAGTATTCCGCGTTCGTACGCCGTCGCCACCGCGGCCGCCCGGTCCTTGACGCCGAGCTTGGCGTACAGGTGGGTGAGGTGGGTCTTCACGGTCGCCTCGCTGATGAACAGCTCCCGGGCTATCTCTCGGTTCGGCGTGCCCCGGGCGACCAGGGCCAGGACCTCCCGCTCGCGGGCGGACAGCGGCTCGGCGCCGGGCGCGCGCACGGCGCTGACCAGACGGGAGGCGACGGCCGGGGACAGGACCGTACGGCCCTCGGCGGCGGCCCGGACGGCGGTGAACAGCTCGTCGCGGGGCGCGTCCTTCAGCAGGTACCCGGTCGCGCCCGCCTCGATCGCGGGCAGGGTGTCGGAGTCGGTGTCGTAGGTGGTCAGCACCAGGACCCTGGCCCGGGCCCGGCGGCGGGTGAGCTCGGCGATGGCGTCCACTCCCCCGCCGCCCGGCATCCGCAGGTCCATCAGGATCACGTCCGGGTCGAGGGCGGCGGCCAGTTCGACGGCCTGCACCCCGTTCACCGCCTCGCCGACGACGGTGAAGCCGGGCGCGGAGTCGAACATGCCGCGCAGGCCGTCGCGTACGACGGGATGGTCGTCGACGATCAGCAGCGAGATGGCGGTGTCATCGGTCATGGCGCACCAACGGTACGCGAGCCGACAGCGCGGTGCCGTGGCCCGGTTCGGACTCCACGGCGAGGGAGCCGGCGATGCGTTCGGCTCGGGCACGCATCCCGTCGAGGCCGAACCCGCCGGTGCGGGTGCGCCGCGGCAGGCGCTCGGGGTCGAAGCCGGTGCCGTCGTCGCGGACGTCGAGGGTGACCTCGTCGCCCATGAAGCTGAGGGTGACGCCGACGCGGGTGGCGGCCGCGTGCCGGGCCGCGTTGGACAGGGCCTCCTGGGCGATGCGCAGCAGGGTGGCGGAGACCTCGTCGTGCAGTTGCTCCGCGGTGCCGGTGACGGTGAACTCGGCGCGCACTCCGGTGCGTTCGCCCCATTCGGCGACCGTCTTCTTCAGCGCCTCCGGCAGCCCGTCGTCGGCGAGCGCGACCGGGGCGAGGTTGTGCACGCTGCGGCGGGCCTCGCCGAGGCTGTGCCGGGCCAGGTCGGCGGCCCGGCCCAGGTGGGTGCGGGCCACGTCCAGGTCGGGGGCGCTCGCCACGACCTGGAGCTGGGCGATGATGCCGGTCAGGCCCTGGGCGATGGTGTCGTGGATCTCGGCGGCCAGCCGCCTGCGCTCGTCGGCGACCCCGGCCTCCCTTGCCTGGACCAGGAGTTGGGCGTGCAGCGCGGCGTTCTCGTCGAGTGCCTGCTGCAACGCGGCGTTGGTGCGGCCGAGTTCGGCGATGGTCTCGGCCTGGGTGCGGGCGTGCGCCTGCTCCTGCACGTTGAACCGGTTGAAGAGGGCGACCAGTGCGAGGTTGGCGCCGAACACCACGAGGAAGCCGAGCCACCACAGCAGACCGCGCGGCGGCATGCCGCCGATCTCGCTGCCCGCCATGGTGACGGCGGTCAGGAACAGTCCCGGCAGCATCAGCCGCCGGGTCAGCTGGCGGGCGGCGCTGTAGTAGCCGGTGACGGCGTAGAAGGCGAAGAAGGGGTTGAGCCAGGTGAGCACGAACCCGAGCGCCCAGCGGACGAAGTACAGTGCCGAGCTCGCCCGGTTGGGCCCCGACCACCGCCGGGCCGCCCGTCCCCAGCCCAGCTGGAGCAGTAAGGAGGCGGCCACCAGCAGGCCGGCGGCCCACATCGCGGCCGGAGTCATCCCGACCGCCCGGGCCGAGCCGGCCGCCGTCAGTACGCCCACCGCGAGCAGGGCGTAGGGCCCCCAGAGGTCGAAGAAGGCCCTGCGCTCGGGTTGTTCGGCCTGGGTCATGCCATCAGTGTCGGGCACGGCCGGCTCACTCCCAACGGAACCAGCGCGCCGCGCCCGCCGTCAGCAGCACCGCCCAGGCCGTGAGCACACCGAGGTGGTCCCAGCCGGGCCAGTGGCCCGCGGCGGCCTGGTCCAGGGCGCGGGCCGCCGCGCCGAACGGGGTCAGCCGGACCACCTGGGCCAGCGTGTGCGGCATCGCCCGCACCGGGATCCACACGCCCGCGCAGAACATCATCGGGAAGAACACCGCCGAGCCGATCGCGCTCGCGATCTTCGTGGTGCGCGACAGCGCCGAGACGACCGCGCCGAGCGCGAGGGCCGCGGCGGCCGCGAGCAGCAGCGCCAGCAGGTACCCGGCGGGCTGTCCGGGCAGCCGTACACCGAAGGCGAGCCGGCCGACGGCGAGCGCGAGCAGCGCCGAAGCCAGCGCCACCGTGCCCTGCACGGTCATCTGCGCGGCCAGCAGGGCGGTGGGCCGCACGGGGGTGAGCCGCATCCGGCGCAGGATGCCGCGCTCCCGGTAGCCGGTCAGCGCCTGGGGCAGGGTCTGCACGCCGGACATGATCAGGGCGATCAGTACGGCGATGGGGACATAGGCGTCGACGGGCCGCAGCCCGCCCAGGGAGTCGTCGGCGTCCCGGAAGGACGGGATCGAGCCGAGGATCGCCAGGAGCAGGGCCGGGAACAGGAAGACCCAGAAGACGGCCCCCGGTTCGCGGCGGAACAGCCGGAACTCGGCGCGCAGGACCGCGGTGTTCATATCGCCTTCTCCTTCTCCCCGGTGAGATCGAGGAACGCGTCGTCGAGCGTGGCGTCGGTGACGCGCAGCTGGTGGGCGGTGACCCGGTGGCGGGCGAGCAGGGTGATGACGGCGTTGACCGTCTCGTCGGTGCCGGACAGCGTGAGGCGGCCGTCCTTGTGCTCGACGGACGCGAGCGCGGGGAGCGCGTCCAGTTCCCGGTCGTCCAGCGGGGCGGACGGGGTGAAGCTGATGACGGTGGCGCCCGCGGAGCGCCGGATCAGTCCGGCCGGGGTGTCCAGGGCGACCACCCGGCCCTTGTCGATCACCGCGATCCGGTCGCAGAGCCGCTGGGCCTCCTCCATGAAGTGGGTGACCAGCAGGACGGTGACCCCGCCCGCCCGTACGTCCTCGATGAGCTGCCAGGTGTCCCGGCGGGCCCTGGGGTCCAGGCCGGTGGTCAGTTCGTCCAGGACGACGATCCGCGGGTTGCCGATCAGGGCGAGCGCGATGAGCAGGCGCTGCTTCTGGCCGCCGGAGAGTTTCCCGAACCGGGTGGTGAGCCGGTCGGTCAGCCCCAGGCGCTCGGCGAGCGGGCGCCAGTCCAGCGGGTCGGGATAGAAGGCGGCGTAGAGCTCCAGGGCCTCGCGGACGGTCAGTTTCGCCTGGAGCTCGCTCTCCTGGAGCTGGGCGCCCAGGACGCGGGCGACCCGTTCGTGGTCGGCGACCGGGTCGAGGCCGGTGACCCGGACCCGGCCGGCGTCGGGGACGCGCAGGCCCTCGACGCACTCGACGGTGGTGGTCTTGCCGGCGCCGTTCGGGCCGAGGACGCCGAAGATCTCGCCCTCCTCCACGGCGAAGGAGACGCCGTCCACGACGGCACGGCCCCCGTAGACCTTGCGCAGGTCCCTGACTTCGATGACGGACATGGGTCGAGCGTGCCGCGGGGAGCGGCGCGGGCACATCGGCCGTCCCGCCCGTACGCGCATCGGCCGATCGGATGACTCCGGTGTACGACCCCTCGAACATGCAGGTCGTAGGACCTGCGCCCGAGTCGGGTCCGGCCAAAACTCGGTAGGCGATGTCAGTGGCGTTCCGTAGGCTCGCTCCTGATGTCCACTACACCTGCCGCCGCCGAGAACCGCTCCGCCGTGCGCACCCTTCTACGGCTGTGGCCGTATGTGCGCCCGGTACGGGTGCGCCTGTTCACCGCCGCCTTCGTCGCGGTCGTCGCCTCCTGCGTGGGGCTGGTGATACCGCTTGTGCTGAAGTGGATGGTCGACGGGCCGATCGCCGACCGGGACTCCGCGGGCGTGTGGCGGGGCGCCCTGTACCTGCTGCTGCTCGGGGTCGCCGAGGCACTGCTGTTCGGGCTGCGGCGCTGGCTGGTCGCGCGGCCGCTGTCGCATGTCGAGGCGTCGATGCGGGCGCGGCTGTACCGGCACCTCCAGCGGCTGCCGGTGGCCTTCCACGACCGGTGGGCCTCCGGACAGCTGCTGTCACGGGCGACCACCGACCTGATGCTGGTCCGGATGTTCCTCGCCTTCCCGCTGACGTTCCTGCTGGTCAATGGAGTGACCATTGTCATCGGCGTGATCATCATGCTGCTCCAGGACTGGACGCTGGGCCTGGTGATCCTGGGCCCGACGGTGCCCCTGGTGATCATGTGCGTGGTCTTCGAGGAGCGGTACGCGCACGCGGCGCGGCTCGCGCAGGACCAGGTCGGCGATCTGACCACGGTCGTCGAGGAGAGCGTGCTCGGCATCCGCATCGTCAAGGGGTTCGGGCGCCACCGCAGTCAGGCGCGGGCGTTCCGTGAGCTGGCGCGGACGCTGCGGGGCACGGAACTGCGCAAGGCGCGGCTGCTGGCGGCGATCTGGGCGGTGATCGTGACGCTGCCGGAGCTGGCCATCGGGGCGGCGCTGGTGGTCGGGGCGGTACAGGTGGCGGACGGCACGCTGTCCGCGGGCACGCTGGTGGCCTTCCTGTCGACGGCGCTGGCGCTGCGCTGGCCGGTGGAGTCCATCGGTTTCCTGCTGGCGATGAGCCAGGAGGCGTCGACGGCGACGGAGCGGTACTTCGAGGTGATGGACGCACCGCCGGAGTCGGCCGACCCGGACGCCCCGCCCGCATCTGCCGGGGACGCCTCGTCCGCCGCGAGCGGCTCACCCGCCGGGGACGGCGGGCTGCGCTTCCACGGCGTCCGGTTCCGCTATCCGGACGCCCCGCCGGACTCCCCGCCGCTGCTCGACCACATCGAACTGCACGTCCGACCCGGCGAGTCGATGGCCCTGGTCGGGGCCACCGGAAGCGGCAAGACCACGCTCACCGCGCTCGTCCCCCGGCTGCACGAGGTGACGTCCGGGCGGATCACCCTGGACGGCGAGGACATCACCGCGATGCCCCGCGAGGAACTGCGCGCGAAGGTCGCGGTCGCCTTCGAGGAACCCACGCTCTTCTCGGCGAGCGTCGGGGACAACGTCCTGATGGGCGCCGACGGCGACGCCGGCACGCCGGAGCTGGAGCGGGCCCTGGCCGTCGCCCAGGCGGCCGACTTCGTGCACGCGCTGCCGCAGGGGACGCTGACCCAGGTCGGCGAACAGGGCCTGAGCCTGTCCGGCGGCCAGCGGCAGCGCCTCGCGCTGGCGCGCGCGGTGGTCGGCCGGCCGCGGTTCCTGGTGCTCGACGACCCGCTGTCGGCCCTGGACGTGCACACGGAGGCCGCCGTCGAGGCCGCCCTGCGCCGGGTGCTCGTGGACACCACGGCCCTGATCGTCGCCCACCGGCCGTCCACGGTCCTGCTCGCCGACCGGGTCGCGCTGCTCGCCGACGGACGCATCCAGGCCGTCGGCACCCACCAGGAACTGCTGCGCACCAGCGCGGAGTACGCCCGGCTGATGTCCGGGGACGATCCCGAAGAGCCGTCCGGCCCCGAGGAGGGCGACCGATGACCGCCGCCACCACGACGTCCGCCGCCGTCACCGAGGGAGAGGACCGGCCGGACCCCGACGAGCGGGCCGCCGACCCCTTCGACCGCGACGTACTGCCCACCCCGCCCGGTGCCACGGCCGCGCTGCTGCGCTCCCTGCTGGCCCCGATGAAGAGGCGGGTGGTGCTGACCACGGTCCTGCTGCTGCTCCAGCAGGCGGCGGTGCAGACGGGTCCGCTGCTGGTGGCCTACGCCATCGACCGGGCCGTGCCGGCGCTGCGCGACGGCGACCGCGGTCCGCTGATCGCGGTGGCCGTCGCCTATCTGCTGTGCGCACTGGCCTCGGGCGGGATGCAGTACGCGTTCACCGTGGTCTCCGCCCGGGTGAACCAGGACGTCCTGCTCGATCTGCGCGGCCGGATCTTCCGCCACGCCCAGGCGCTCAGCGTGGACTTCCACGAGCGCTACACCTCGGGCCGGCTGATCTCCCGCTCCACGACGGACGTCGAGTCGCTGCGCGAGCTGCTCAACGAGGGCCTGCAGGAGCTGGTGACGGTCCTGCTGTCGTTCGTGTACATCTCGGCGATGCTGCTCTGGCTGGACCTCGGGATCGGCGCGGTCGCGGTGGCCTCGGCCGTGCCGCTGTACCTGCTCGTACGGCTGTACCAGCGGCGCGCGGGCGAGGTGTACCGGGAGCGGTCGACGGCGATCGCCGCGGTGATCGTGAAGTTCGTGGAGACGATGAACGGCATCCGGCCGGTGCGCTCCTTCCGCCGCGAGAGCGCCAACGACGCCGAGTTCGGCGTCCTCAACCGGCGGCACGAGCGCACCAACGGCGACGCGCTGCTGGAGATGGCCCGCTATGTCGTCGGCTCCCGGCTGGTGTCCAGCACCGCCCTGGCCCTGACCGTGCTGTGGGGGGCCTGGCGGGTGGCGGACGACTCGCTGGCGCTGGGCGTGCTGGCGGCGGCGGTGCTGTACCTGCGGCGGCTGTACGACCCGATCGACCGCCTCGGCATGTTCCTCAACTCCTACCAGTCGGCGGCCGCCTCGCTGGAGAAGATCGCGGGTCTGCTGGCGCAGACGCCGTCCGTGCCCGAGGCCGTGAAGCCCCGGGAGCTGCCCGCGCGCGAGGGCGACCACCCGGGCCGCACGGCCGTCTTCGACGGCGTCCGGTTCGCCTACCGCACCGGCGGCGAGATCCTGCCCCGCTTCGACCTGACCCTGCCGGCCGGGCAGACGGTCGCGGTCGTCGGCTCCACCGGCGCCGGCAAGTCCACGCTGGCCAAGCTGCTGGCCCGGTTCTACGACCCCACCGCGGGCCGCGTCACGCTGGACGGCGTCGACCTGCGCGACCTCGCGCTGCCCGAACTGCGGCGCGGGGTGGTCATGGTGACCCAGGAGGCGTTCCTGTTCTCCGGCACGGTCGCCGAGAACATCGCGATCGGCCGTCCGGACGCGAGCCGGGAGGAGATCGAGCGGGCGGCGAAGGCGATCGGCGCGCACGAGTTCATCAGCGCCCTGCCGGACGGCTACGACACGGACGTCCGCAAGCGGGGCGGGCGGATCTCGGCCGGTCAGCGGCAACTCGTGGCCTTCGCACGGGCGTTGCTCGCCGACCCGGCGGTGCTGATCCTCGACGAGGCGACCAGCTCGCTGGACATCCCCGGGGAGCGGGCGGTGCAGCAGGCGATGACGACGGTGCTGCGCGGCCGTACAGCGGTGGTGATCGCGCACCGGCTGTCGACCGTCGAGATCGCCGACCGGGTGCTGGTCATGGAGCACGGACGGATCGTGGAGGACGGCAGCCCGGCCGAACTGACCGCGGGCACCGGCAGGTTCTCCGACCTGCACCGGGCCTGGCGGGACAGCCTGGTCTGAGCGGGGGCCCCGGAAGTGATCGACGCGTACGAGGACCCCGGCACGCCCGACCGCCGGGGCGGCTGGCACTACCTGTGGTGGCTGGTGACCCGGCAGCCCTGGCGGTCGGTCGCCGGGGCGGTGATCGCCAGTGTCTGGATGGTGCTCGGGGCGGCGACGCCGTATCTGATGTCCCGGGCGATCGACGACGGTCTCCAGCCGGGCGACCGGGTCGCGCTCGCCGGGTGGACGGCCGCGCTGTTCGCGGTCGGCGCGTTCAACGCCTGGCTGGGCATCATGCGGCACCGCACGATGACCCGGGTGCGGATGGACGCCAACTTCCGCACGGTCAAGGTGGTCGTCGGGCACACGGTGCGGCTGGGGGCCTCGCTGGCCCGCCGGACCGGGGCCGGCGAGGTGGTCACGATCGGCGTGGGCGACGTGCAGACGATCAGCACCTCACTCACGGTGGTCGGACCCGGGGTCGGCGCGCTCGTCGCCTACGCCGTGGTCGCCGGGCTGCTGCTGTCGGTCTCGGCGCGGCTGGCCGTGGTGGTGCTGCTCGGGGTGCCCGTGATCGTCGTACTGGTGGGGCCGCTGCTGGGGCGGTTGCAGGGCGCGGAGTCGGAGTACCGGGAGCGGCAGGGCGTGCTGACCGCGCGCATCGGCGATCTGGCGGGCGGTCTGCGGGTCCTCAACGGCCTGGGCGGCAAGGAGCTGTTCGCGGACGCCTTCCGCCGGGACTCGCGGCGGCTGCGCGAGCAGGGCTACCGGGTCGGTGCGGTGACGAGCTGGATGCAGGCGCTCGGGGTCGGGCTGCCGACGCTGTTCCTCGGCCTGGTGACCTGGCTCGCGGCCCGGTCGGCCGCCCAGGGCGAGATCACCGTGGGCGAGCTGGTGGCGGTGTACGGCTATGTCGCGGTCCTGGTGGTCCCGGTGGCGTTCCTGATCGAGTGCGGCCACCAGCTCGCCCGGGGCGTGGTGGCCGCCCGGCGGGTGGTGGGGCTGCTGCGGCTGGAGCCCGAGCCGGACGGCGGTGCGTGCGCCGCCCCGGCCGAACCGGCGGTGCTGTACGACCCGGAGTCCGGGGTGCGGGTGACACCGGGGCGGCTGACCGCGCTGGCCGGGGCGCGGCCCGCCGACACGGCGGCCGTCCTCGACCGGCTCGGCCGGTACGCGCCGTCGGCGGCGACCTGGGGCGACACTCGCCTGGACGAGATGCCGCTGCCGCAGGTCCGGGCGCGGATCCTGGTCGCCGACCACGAGGCCGAGCTGTTCGCGGGCACGCTGCGGGAACTGGTCGGCGGCCACCGGGAGCCGGCCGAGCGGAACATCCGGCGGGCGGTGCACTCGGCGGTGGCCGAGGACATCGTGCAGGGTCTGCCGGACGGGCTCGACTCGGCGATCGACGCGCGGGCCCGCAATCTGTCCGGCGGGCAGCGGCAGCGGGTCCGGCTGGTGCGGGCGCTGCTGGCCGACCCGGAGGTGCTGCTGGCGGTGGAACCGACGTCCGCGCTCGACGCGCACACCGAGGCGGCGGTGGCGGCCCGGCTGCGGCCGGCCCGCAGCGGCCGTACGACCGTGCTGACCAGTACCTCCCCGCTCGTCCTCGACCACGCCGACACCGTGCACTTCGTGGTGGACGGCAAGGTCGCCGCGACGGGCACGCACCGGCAGCTGCTGGCCCGCGAGCCGGACTACCGGGCCCTGGTCGCACGGGGCGCCGAGGACGAGCAGGGCGAAACCGGCCGCCCAGTTCAGCTCGCGAGGCTTGCGGAAGGCGCCGGTGAAGAACACGCG
>NZ_JBEOWS010000259.1:0-14451 GCF_040296125.1 Streptomyces sp. NPDC002265
TGACCAGTTCACGCAGCGGATGGCGGGCCAGGACCTCGTCCACCTCCGGCGTCAGCGCCGCCGCCAGCCGCGCCGCCACCGGCAGCGAGTCGTCGAGCAGTCGCCGCGACGCCTCCCGGACCAGGGCGCGGCCGGGCCCCTTCGGCACCCGGGCCGCCGCCCGCTCGTAGAGCTTTCCGCCCTCCTCCAGGACCAGGCCCGTGTCGAGGCCGGCCGGGATCTTGATCTCGGCGTGCCGGCGCCAGGTGGTCACGGGGTCGGACCACGCCTCGACCGTGTAGGTCCAGCGCCCTGTCGCGTCCGGACGCACGTCGGCGCCCCACAGGTCGGTGCCCGGGGCGAGTTCACGCATCGGCGTCCAGGGACCGCGTCGCCCTTCGGGGTCCCGAAGGACGACGTTGGCGGCAACGGCTTCGTGGCCCTCGCGGAAGACGGTGGCGGTGACCTGGATCGCCTCTCCCACGACCGCCTTGGCCGGGCGTCTGCCGCACTCCACCCGAGGGCGGACCCCCCGTACCGGGATCCTGCCGATGGCCCTGGTGGACTTCATGTGTTGACCTCCGCCGTGCTGGTCGACGGGCCGTCCGCGGCCCGGCTGTTCGGACTGTCCAAGCTGCACCGGGGAGGGCTAGTGCTCCGCCGGGGAATGCCGGAGCGCGAGGGCTCCGCTGTGCGCGGGGGTCTTCGGCCGGCCACGCCCGCTCCGCTCCCTCGGATACGGTCCGGCGGCGCTGCCCAGATAGCGTTCGGCGGCCTCGGCCGCCTCGCGGGCGCAGCGCTTGCCCATCAGCACGCACAGGGTGTATCCGGAATCCTCGAAGGTGGCCCGAACCGAGCGGTCACCCGGTGCGGCGAGCATCGCGCGCTCCCATGACCGGTAACGCCTCAGGTGACGGGCGACTTCGGCTTTCGCGGGTAGCAGCATGGCGCTGTTCACCTTCCGGGATTTCGAGAGGTGCGTCGCCCGGGAGATCGGGCACGCAGAGGCGCCGACAGGGCGCGGCTCTCAAGGCTTTCACTTATGGTGCACGCGCGATGACCCAGCGTCCTGTTGGATCTTGGTTGTGGTGCGCTCGTGTTGCACGAATGGCGTAGCAGCCGCACTGTGGATGTGACTCAGGAGCGACTACCGTTCACGCTTCGTGTTCGTGGACCTCGGCCTACGGGGTCGAGGTCCACCGAGAACCTTGCCGGTGAGGAGCCAACGACGATGAAGAGCGCAGTGCCCTGTTACTACCACCTCGACGTGGAAGTCGATCCGGAACGCGTGGACCAGGTCAGGCGCATCCTGGCCGCCCATCTCCGGCTCTGGGACCTCGAGACGCTGGTCGAGCCGGTCTGCCATGGCACCGAGCTCCTGCTGAAGGCCATCGACGAACACGCCACGGACAAGAGCGCGACGGTCGAGCTGTGGTGGAACCGCCAGCACCTGATCACCGCCATCGGCGAGAACGACTGCGATCTGCGCCCGGACCCGGACCTGCGCGACTGCCTGGGGCGCATCGCCGCGATGAGTGACGGCTGGGGCTGCTGCGCCACCGGCACCGGCTCCAAGGTCATCTGGTTCTCGCAGCGCGCCCGGGCCGGCGAACGCGTCCCGCTGGTGCCCACCGTGCCCGCGCCGAGCCTGCGGGAGGTGCTTCAGGTGCCCCGGGCGCTGCGGGTCGCGGCGCTGGCCGACCCCACGGACGGCGTCCTGGCGGCCGCCCGGTGACCGCGAAGTCACGCCGGAAGTCACCCCGGAAGTCCACGGCAGGGGTGTCCGCCAGGAGCGGGCACCCCTACCCGTTGGGCGCCGAATTCGACGGGAGGGGAACCAACTTCGCACTCTTCAGCGAGGTCGCCGAGCGCGTGGACCTGATCCTCGTGGACGACGACGGCACGCACCGGCAGATCCCGCTGACCGAGGTCGACGGCTTCGTCTGGCACGGCTATCTCGCCGGTGTCGGCCCGGGGCAGCGCTACGGCTACCGGGTGCACGGGCCGTGGCACCCCGATTCCGGGCACCGCTGCAATCCCGCGAAGCTGCTGCTCGATCCGTACGCCAGGGCCGTGGACGGCCAGATCGACGGGCACGCCTCGCTGTACGAGCGCGCGCCCGACGGACCCGACCCGGCCGACAGCGCCGGGCACACCATGCTCGGCGTGGTGATCGACCCCGGTTTCGACTGGGGCGACGACCGCCCGCCCCGCCGGTCGTACGCCGACACCGTGATCTACGAGGCCCACGTCCGGGGACTGACCCGCACCCACCCCGACGTGCCGTCCGAACTGCGCGGCACCTACGCGGGACTCGCCCACCCCGCGGTCCTGGAACACCTCACCTCGCTGGGCGTCACCGCGGTCGAACTGATGCCCGTCCACCAGTTCGTGCAGGACGGCGTGCTCCAGGGCCGCGGGCTGTCCAACTACTGGGGCTACAACACGATCGGCTTCTTCGCCCCGCACAACGCCTACGCCGCCCACGGCACCCGGGGTCAACAGGTCGCCGAGTTCAAGGCGATGGTGAAGGCGCTGCACGCGGCCGGGCTCGAGGTGATCCTCGACGTGGTCTACAACCACACCGCCGAGGGCAACGAGAAGGGGCCCACCCTCTCCTTCCGCGGCATAGACAACGCCTCGTACTACCGGCTGGTCGACGGCGACTGGTCGCACTACTACGACACCACCGGCACCGGCAACAGCCTGCTCATGCGGCACCCCTACGTCCTTCAGCTGATCATGGACTCGCTGCGGTACTGGGTGACCGAGATGCACGTCGACGGGTTCCGCTTCGATCTCGCGGCGACGCTGGCACGGCAGTTCCACGAGGTGGACCGGCTGTCGGCGTTCTTCGACCTCATCCAGCAGGACCCGGTGATCAGCAGGGTCAAGCTCATCGCCGAGCCGTGGGACCTCGGGGAGGGCGGCTACCAGGTGGGCAACTTCCCCCAGCTGTGGTCGGAGTGGAACGGCAAGTACCGGGACGCCGTACGGGACTTCTGGCGCGCGGAGGAACACACGCTCGGCGAGTTCGCCTCCCGTCTGACCGGTTCCGCGGACATCTACGCGCACAGTCGGCGCCGGCCCCGCGCCAGCGTCAACTTCGTCACCGCGCACGACGGGTTCACCCTGCGTGACCTCGTCTCGTACAACGACAAGCACAACGAGGCCAACGGCGAGGGCAACCGGGACGGCGCGAGCGACAACCGCTCCTGGAACTGCGGCGCCGAGGGCCCGACCCGCGACCCGGGCGTGCTGCGGCTGAGGGCCCGTCAGCAGCGCAACTTCCTGGCCACCCTGCTGCTGTCGCAGGGCATCCCGATGCTCTGCCACGGCGACGAGCTCGGGCGCACCCAGCGCGGCAACAACAACGCCTACTGCCAGGACAACGAGGTCTCCTGGGTCGACTGGCGGCAGGGCGAGGAACAGCGCCGGCTGCTGGAGTTCACCCGGTACGCGATCGCGCTGCGCTCCGCCCACCCCGTCCTGCGCCGCCGCCGCTTCTTCCACGGCGAGACGCCCACCCACGCCGACCGGCCTCTGCCCGACCTCGTGTGGCTGCTGCCCGACGCGCGCGAGATGACCGACCGGGACTGGCGGCGCGCCGACGCGCACTCGGTCGGGGTCTTCCTCAACGGCGACGCCATCGCCGAGCCCGACCCGCAGGGCCGGCCCGTCGTCGACGACTCGTTCCTGCTGCTGCTCAACAGCTACTGGGAGCCGGTCGACTTCCGGCTGCCGGGCACCGCCTACGGCGAACGCTGGACGACCCTGATCGACACCATGGAGACGGACGGTGCCCCGGACGAGACGGAGCACAAGGCGGACACCGTCCTGACCGTCGGACCACGCAGCCTGGTGCTGCTCACCCGCCCCGCCCGCCGCAGCAGGTGAGGCGGGCTCTCAGCGCGCGTGGTGCGAGGTCACCGTGAACTGGGCGCCGTCGGGGTCGCGCAGCACCACCATGTCGGGGCTCCGGTGCAGGATGGTGCCGCCGTGCCGCTCCGCGTCCCGCGCGCAGGCCGTAGGGTCGTCGACCGCGAAGTGCACCTGCCAGTGCGGCCGGATGGTGGGGTCGGGGGCCGCCTCCAGCGCCCCGGAGACGATCCGGGCCACGACGTCGCCCCGGCTGCGCAGCACCACCTCGCCGCCCTCGTAGTGCACCTCGCAGCAACCGGGACAGTCGGACGCCCATTCGAGTACCTCGCCGTAGAAGATGGCGGCGTCGAACGCGTCACGGGTGTGCAGCCGGATGAAGGCGGGGGACACCTCCCGCCAGGTCTCCCAGTCGGAGAAGAGCGACCCCTCCCAGATCCCGAAGGTGGCGCCGTCCCGGTCGGCCAGCAGGGCCGCCCGGCCCGGCTTGAGGGAGATCGGTCCCACCGCGGCGGTGCCGCCGCGCTCGCGGACCCGTGACACCGCCTCGTCCGCGCTGCGCACGGCGAAGTACGGCGTCCAGGCCACCGCCATCTGCCACATGCCGGCGACCGCGGCGATCCCGGCGACCGGAGCCTCGCCCACCATCGCGATGCGGAACTGGTCGCCGAGTTTCGCCGTGCGCCACTGCCAGCCCAGTACGGCGCTGTAGAACTCCTCCGCCGCCTTCAGGTCGCGGCTGGTCAGGCTGACCCAGCAGGGCGCGCCGAACACGGAGTGGGTCGACAGGGGCTTCTGGGTGGAGGTCGAGGTGGAGGGGCTCGTGTCGTGGTTCATGGTGCTCGCGTTCCGATCTCGTCGCCCGGGAGGGGGGCCACCGGCTCCTTCCCTCCCGGAGAGGCACCGGTCCCCTTCCAGTGTCCGGTGGGAACGGCTCCCTGCGCCTGCCGAGTACCCCCGGTGGCGAGGGGTCGCACGCGTGCCACGATGGAAGCGTGGCAGGCGTACCGGACGTGCCTGGGGACGAGACGGACCGCGTCTTCCGGCTCCAGGAGGAGATCGACCAGCTCAAGGAGGCGGTCGTCTCCCACGCCGTGGTGGACCAGGCGATCGGCATGGTCGTCGCGCTGGGACGGGTGACACCGGACCAGGGATGGCTGGTGCTCAAGGACGTCTCCCAGCACACGAACGTCAAGCTGCGCTGTGTCGCGGAGGCGATCGTGCTCTGGGGACGCAGCGGCGAGATGCCCGCGGAGATCCGCGCTGAGCTGGACGACGCGCTGGACCGGTACGGTCCCGCACAGATCCCGGGCGCACCCCCAGTCGGGTGAAGCGCCGGACCGCGGCGGGCCGCGGTCCGGACGGTGGCAGGGCGGCGGCCGGGCGAGCACGGCTCAGTCGCCCTCCTCGATCTCCTCCTCGATCTCCGCGCGCAGCCGGGCGAAGCAGCCGCTGAGCAGCCGCGAGACGTGCATCTGCGAGATGCCCAGCTGCTCGGCGATGGTGTTCTGGGTCATGCCGCCGAAGAAGCGCAGATACAGGATGGTGCGTTCGCGCTCCGGCAGTGCCTGGAGGCAGGGCGTCACCGACACCCGGTCGACGACCGTGTCGTAGGCCGGATCCGGACCGCCGAGCGCGTCGGCCAGGGCGTACCCCTCGGTGCCGGGCATCTCGGCCTCCAGCGACAGCGCCGTGAAGCAGTCCAGCGCCTCCAGTCCGGCGCGCACCTCGTCCTCGTCGAGCCCGGTGTGCTCGGCGAGCTCGGCCACGGTGGCATGGCGCCCGGACAGCGAGGGCGCCAGCTCCTTGGTGGCCTTGCGCACCTGGTTGCGCAGGTCCTGGACGCGGCGCGGGACGTGCAGGGTCCACATGTGGTCGCGGAAGTGGCGCTTGATCTCACCGGTGATGGTCGGTACCGCGTACGCCTCGAAGACCCGGCCGCGCGCCGGGTCGTAGTGGTCGACCGCCTTGACGAGCCCCAGGGCGGCCACCTGGTACAGGTCCTCCAGGGTCTCGCCGCGACCGCGGAAGCGGACGGCGATCCGCTCGGCCATGGGCAGCCAGAGCCGGACGAGTTCGTCGCGCAGCTCCGTGCGCTCGGGGCCCGCGGGCAGCCGCGCGAATCGTGCGAACGACTCGGTGGTGTCAGGGGCGTCGTCGTGCGGATGTTGTTTCGTCCTGATGGCGGTACGCATCTGCGCGCCTCCCTCAGTGCCGGATGGACGGACCCCGCGGGAGACGCACGCTCGGGCCGTTGGACGGAGGCCGGAGCCGGCGGGCGGAACCCCGCGGCCGTGCCTCCTGTCCGAAGCACTGGAATTCGAATTCCCCGCCAGGACACTTCCGAAACAAGCCTCTGAATGCCCGCGGAAAAAGCCACCTTATGAATTCGAGGGAATTCAGGGAGTGAAATTCCCCGGCGCGGGCGGCGCGGTCCGGGCGTCGTGCCGGGGCGCGGCCGGGCGTCCGGCGGCCGCCGCTCTTGACCCTTCCTTGGTGCTGATACCTCTGATGCAGAGCTAATCTCGGAGACATGGAGCAGCGGGAGACCTTCCCCGAGGAGCTGGCCCAGGCGCTGGTCGGGGTGCACCGGCTGATCAGACGCCGGCTGCGGGCCGGGCTGGGCGCACCGCGGCTGCGCGGCGCCGAGGTGGAGCTGCTGCGCCTGGTCGAGGCGCGGCCCGGGATCGGCGTCGGCGATGCGGCCAAGGAGCTCTGCCTGGCGGGCAATTCGGTCTCGACCCTGGTCAACAAACTCGTCCGGGACGGCTTTCTGATCCGCGAGACCGACCCCGCCGACCGGCGGGCCGCCCGGCTGCTGCTGACCGGGGCCGCCGAGGCCCGGCTGCGCGCCTGGCAGGAACGCCGCGCCGACCTGCTGCGCCGCCATGTGGCCCGGCTCGACCAGGCGGACCGGGAAGCACTCGGCGCGGCCGTCCCGGCCCTGCGCCGGCTGGCCGCCACCCTGCGCGAGGAAGCCGAGGAGTCATGACCCCGAACGTCGAAGGACCGGCCGAGGCCGTCCGCTGCGCACAGCTCACCTACTCCTTCGGCGCCACGACCGCCGTCGACGGGCTGGACCTGTCGGTCGCCGAGGGCGAGACCTTCGGGCTGCTCGGCCCGAACGGCGCCGGCAAGACCACCGCGATCCGCTGCATCACCACCCTGCTGCCGGTCCCGGCCGGCACGGTCCGCGTCTTCGGCCACGACGCGGCCGGGGAGCAGATGGCCGTACGCCGCATGCTCGGCTACGTACCGCAGCAGCTGTCCGCCGACGCGGGCCTCACCGGACGCGAGAACGTCGCCCTGTTCGCCCGGGTGTTCGACGTGCCGCGCCGTGAGCGCGCCGAACGGGTCGGCCAGGCCCTGGCCGCGGTGGACCTGGAGGAGGCCGCGGACCGCCTCGCGAGCACCTACTCCGGAGGCATGGTCCGCCGCCTCGAACTCGCCCAGGCTCTGGTCAGCGCCCCCCGCCTGCTGATCCTGGACGAGCCGACGATCGGCCTCGACCCCATCGCCCGTACCGGGGTCTGGGACCACATCAACGCCGTACGCGCGGCCACGGGCATGACCGTCCTGGTGACCACGCACTACATGGACGAGGCCGACCAGTACTGCGACCGGGTCGGCCTGATGCACCGCGGCCGTATCAGGGCCCTCGGCACCCCGGCCGAACTCAGGCGCGGACTCGGCGAACGCCGGCGCGCCGAGGGCACGGCGGCCTCCGCCGCGCTGCCGACGCTGGAGGACGTCTTCCGCGACGTCGCCGGCAGCGGCCTCGACGACAAGTCAGGAGACTTCCGCGATGTCCGAAGCACCCGCCGCACCGCCCACCGTGTCGGCTGACCACCTCCCGGGCAAGGACATCGGCCTGCTGCTGCGGCCGCCCCGGCCCCGGGCGGGCTGGCGGCTGCTGCCCGCCCGGGTCGGCGCGATGTGCGCCGTCGAACTCCAGAAACTGCGCCACGACCGCACGGAGCTGTACACCCGCGCCGTCCAGCCGGCCCTGTGGCTGCTGATCTTCGGCCAGACCTTCACCCGGATCAAGGCGATCCCCACCGACGGCATCCCCTACATCGACTACCTCGCCCCCGGCATCATCGCCCAGTCCGCGATGTTCATCGCGATCTTCTACGGCATCCAGATCATCTGGGAGCGGGACGCCGGCATCCTCAACAAACTGCTGGTCACACCCACGCCACGGGCGGCACTGATCACCGGCAAGGCGTTCGCGGCCGGGGTGAAGTCACTGATCCAGGCGGTCGTGGTCGTGGTCATCGCCGCGGTCCTCGGGGTGGCCCTGACCTGGAACCCGCTGAAACTGCTGGGCGTCGCCGCGGCCGTGATCCTGGGCTCGGCCTTCTTCTCCTGTCTGTCGATGACCATCGCGGGCATCGTGCTCAGCCGTGACCGGCTCATGGGCTTCGGCCAGGCGATCACGATGCCGCTGTTCTTCGGATCCAACGCCCTCTACCCGGTCTCCGTCATGCCCGGCTGGCTCCAGGCCGTCAGCCTGGCCAACCCGCTGAGCTATCAGGTCGACGCGCTGCGCGGGCTTCTGCTGGGCACGCACGCGCACCTCGCGGCCGACTTCGGGGTGCTTTTCGTGGCCGCCGCGGCGGGCATCGCAGCCGCCTCCTCGCTGCTGGGCCGTCTGGCCCGCTGAACTCACCCGGAGAAGTGATGTGCGGCACGCCCCGCACGAGGCCTCGCGCGGCCCGGATCCGGATTCCTCCTGCGCACAGCTTGATCAACGATCAAATAGGTCGAATTCGCTGGCCACGGCGCATTACGCATATTTGACAGTGCACTGAGCGCACGGATAGGAAGCAGCCTCAGAGGTCGAGAGGTAGGACTGTGTACGAGCCGAACGTGGTCGGTGACTGGCGGGAGTACGACGAGCATGCCGGTCTGCGTGTCCGCGTCCATGGGCTGGAGGCGGCGGAGCCGCCGCGCGGCCGTGACGACGCCGCCGAGGGGATGACGTACTTCCGGCTGCGCGTCACGGTCGAGAACCGGGGTGAGCGGCACCTCGGCATCCACCTGGAGGACGGCCAGATCGACGTACGCATCGGTCCCGAGGGCGAGAGTGCGTTCATCGACTGGCGCAACACCCAGTTCATCGAGGGCTTTGACGTCTACCCGCTGCGCCGGGCCACCGCCGTGCTGTTCGCCGCGGGCTCGGAGGCCGCCCTGAGCCTGATCGACGTCCAGATCCAGCTCCGGGTCGACGAGGAGTGGACCGACCGGCGGCTGTGGACCGGCGGCCTGGGGCTGCGCGAGGGGTCCGTCGCCCCTGCCGGCGCCGCGGGGCGGGAGGGCCTGGCCGGCCAGGTGAGCAACTTCCTGCGGGACCAGGCCGAAGAGGGCACCGCCTGACCCGGCCGCGCCGACGGGGCCGCCCGGCAGGGCCGCACGCCGGGCGGGGAGCCGCCTCAGTGCGGGATGCCGTCGATGATCTCGCGGGCGCCCTGCCGCAGCAGGGCCACGGCGACCGAGGTGCCCAGAGTGGCCGGATCGAGCCGTCCCGCCCATTCGTGGGCGTTCAGCCGGGTCTTGCCGTCAGTGGTGAACACACAAGCACGCAGCGAGAGCTCACCACTGCGGTCGACCCGCGCGAACCCGGCGATCGGGCTGTTGCAGTGGCCCTGGAGCACATGCAGGAACATGCGCTCCGCGGTGGCCTCCCGATGGGTGGCCGGGTCGCCGAGCCCGCTGACGGCGTCGATGAGCTCGCTGTCGCCCTCCCGGCACTGAAGGGCGAGGACACCCGCGCCGATCGGCGGCATCATCGTCTCCGGCGACAGCACCTCGCTGATCACGTCGCTCCGGCCGATCCGCTCCAGCCCGGACACCGCGAGGAGCAGCGCGTCGGCCTCGCCGGCCGCCAGCTTCTCCAGCCGCCGGTTGGCGTTGCCGCGGAACGGTACACACTCCAGCTGCGGGTGCGTGGCCGCCAGCTGGGCGATCCGGCGCACCGAGGAGGTGCCGATCCGGGTCCCCGCGGGGAGTTCGTCGAGGGTCAGTCCGCCGGGGTGGACGAGGGCGTCGCGGATGTCGTCCCGCTTCAGGAACGCGGCGAACACCGTGCCCGCCGGGAGCGGCCGGTCCGCCGGGATGTCCTTGACGCAGTGCACCGCGAGATCGGCCTCGCCGGCCAGCAGCGCCGCGTCGACCTCCTTGGTGAACGCACCCTTGCCCTCGACCTGGGACAGGTCGCCCATCCACTTGTCGCCGGTCGTCTTCACGGGCACGACCTCGGTACGGACACCGGGGTGCAGAACCGCCAACTCGGCACGCACCCGCTCCACCTGGGCCAGCGCCATGGGCGAGTCGCGGGAGACGATCCGGATCAATACGGGAACGGACATGCGGACACGATAGACCCTCCTGAGGGCCCCTCAGACACAAACCGCGTTCAACGGGACACCGGCAGGCTGTAGCGCACCTTCTCCATCGCGCGCCCCCCGAGACGGTCGTAGAACCGGATCGCCCCCTCGTTCCACGCGGGCGTCTGCCACTGCACCTCGGCCATGCCCCGGCCGGCCGCCTCGGCCACCACCGCGTCCATCAGCAGGGCGCCGAGGCCCAGTCCGCGATGGCCCGGGGCCAGGAACAGGCAGTCCATGTGGAGATAGTCGCGGCCGTCCCAGGTGGACAGCACGGGAGCGCACGTGGCGTATCCGGCGACCTCGCCGCCCGGCAGTTCGGCCAGCAGACAGACCAGCCGGGGCGCGGGGCCGTCGAAGAGGAGACCGGCCAGGCGATCGGCGAGATCGGCCACCGGCGGCGCGGCCCGCTCGTACTGCGCGTGCTGCGCGGCGAGTTCGGCGACCCGAGGCAGATCGGCGCGGGTGGCGTGCCGGACCAGGGGAGCGCCGGGCACCGCGTCGGGAAGATCGTCCATCCGCACATCATCCCCCACGGGCCCCGGAGCCGTGCGGGTTCCGGGGCCCGGAGCGCGGGCGGCGCGGCGAGCGGTGGCGCGGTCAGGCGTTGGGGTCGAACGTGATGCCGGACGGCTTCGCCGAGGAGAGGTGGGAGGCGAAACTGCTGTCCTTCAGGCCGAAGTTGGCGCTGCCGAAGTTGTAGGCGCTCAACTTGTCGCGCAGACCGGCCGGGTAGCCGTTCCAGCCGACCAGCGGCGGGTACTGCCAGGTGTGCTTGTGGTTCTCCGGCGGCTCGTCGTTGGTGTTGGCCAGCCGGAAGCAGTGCGTGCTGATGCCGTCCTTGTGGTAGACGACCTTGGCGTGCGTGCCCTCGAAGCGGACGGTGGAGACCGCGTGCACGGTGAACGAGCCGTGGTTGGACGTCGAGACGTACTGCACCTGGCCGTTCTGCACCCACACCACGACGTGTTCCCAGTCGTTGCGGTGGCCGCCGAGACCGCTGCCGGCCACCGCCTGGTCCTTCTCGAAGTACAGGCCGTACAGGTACGCGCACCAGCCGTTGTTGCACTTGTAGCGCGAGTAGCTGTTGGTGTTGTCCAGGTCCGAGGCGTCCCGGCACTGGCCGTTGAGGGCGCCGCTCGGGTTGAGGCCGCCGTTGACGGTCCCGTCCGGACCGATGGCCGGCGTGGGGTAGCAGCCGTCCGTGTCGTAGTCGAACGCGGGCTGGTAGGTCAGTTCCGCGGCCTCGGCGTTGGAGGGCAGCGCCTGCGGCGGCGCGGCGAAGGCGGCGGAGGGGAAGGCGAGGACCAGAGCGGCGGCCCCGGCCAGGCCGGTGATCCATCTCCTGCGGTGTGCCTTGAACTTCGGTGACGACACTGCGTCCTCCTCATGGTCCGGGCGCAGCCCAACGGCTGTGGGGGAATGGGGAGTTCAGCTTCCCGGGTTTCGGCCTCCGGGCCAAGGGGTGGCGTGTGTACAGGCGGTGAGGCGCAGCCCAATACTGGGCGGTGACGGATCGTCAGGCAGGGTTGTCGGGCAGGTCCGGCAGGTCCGGCAGGACGGCGGCCGATTCCTCGGGCGCCAGATCGGGGCGAAGCCGCTGCCAGGACGGCTGGCGCAGCATCCCGGCCCGGGTGCGGGTGCTGAAGCTGACCTCGCCGACCAGCCGGGGCAGCACCCAGTGCGCGCCCGCGATCGGCGGCACGGTGTCGAACGGGCACCGGTCCGTCGCGGCGGCCTCCAGCAGCGCGGCGAGGCCGGCCCGCTCGGCCTCGCTCCAGCCGGTGCCCACGCTGCCGACATAGCGCAGCCGCCCCTCGGTGCGCTGCCCCACCAGGACGGCGCCGGGCAGGCCGGACAGGCGCCCCCGGCCGGGCACCCAGCCGCCGACGATCACGTCCTCGGTGCGCAGGTTGCGGATCTTGGTCCAGGCCCGCGAGCGCACTCCCGGTTCGTAGACGGAGTCCAGCTGTTTGCAGACCAGGCCCTCCAGGCCGTGCTCCCGGGTGGCGCGCAGGGCCTGCTCGCCGTGGCCGACGAGGGCGGCCGGCGTCGACCAGTACGGGCCTTGCAGACCGAGCTCCTCCAGCCGGGAGCGCCGACGGCGGTAGGGCTCGGCCAGCAGGGGTCGGGTGCCGAGGTGCATGACGTCGAACAGGACGAGATGGACGGGGACTTCGGCGGCGCGGCGGGCCGCTCTCGCCGGTGCGTGGGCCAGGCCCATCCGGGACTGCAGGAGCTGGAAGTCGGCGCGTCCGTCCGCGTCGAGCGCCAGCACCTCCCCGTCCAGTACGGCCGGTGTGGCACCCAGCGCGTCGCCCAGCGTCCGCAGTTCGGGGTAGGCGGCGGTGATGTCCTCGCCGGACCTGGCCCGCAGCAGCACGCCGCCGTCCCCGGCCAGATAGGCCACGACCCGCTGGCCGTCCTGCTTGGTCTCGTACGCCCAGTGCGCGTCCTGCGCGGGGGGCGGCAGGGTGCCGGGCATGGCGAGCATGGGGGCGATCAGCGGCAGGGTCACGGGTCAGATGTCGACGGACCCGGCCCGCGTCACGCGTGCGGCCCGCGGGTTTCCCCTGAACGGCGCCGTCCCCCGGGACTCCGCCGGGCCCGGATGCGGGATGCTGGGTGTGCGGCGGCCGGGGCCCGGATTAGTTACTTGAGTTACGCAACGATATGGTAACCTGGTGCGTATGTCCACGTCACCGCTCCCCGCCGCCCCTGCCGCCTCCCCGGAAGTCGTCGAGATCGAGCGGGCGCTCTCCCGCATCACCTATCTGAGCACCCGCGCCCGGCAGCACGACCGGCTCATGGCCCTGGCCGGGGTGCCGCTGGACCGGGCGGCCGTGGCGCTGCTGCGGCAGATCGCCGACTCCGACGCGCTCCGCCCGGGGGAGCTGGCCCAGCGGCTCGGAGTGGAGGCCTCGCACGTCACCCGTACGGTGCAGCAGCTGGAGAAGTCCGGCTATGTCACCCGGGTGCCCGACCCCGACGACGGCCGGGCCCAGCGCATCCAGCTGACCGTGGCGGGCCGCCGGGCCGTCGGCCGGATCCGGGACGCCGGCACCCGCGGCATGCAGCTGGCGCTCGCCGACTGGTCCCCGCAGGAACTGAGCCAGCTCGCCACGCTGTTCCACCGCATGGTCGACGACTTCCTCGCGTACGCCGCGGAGGACGACGCCGACCAGCAGACCTCCGCCCCGGCCTCCGGCACCTGACGGCACGGGGCGGGGCGCTCGACGGCACCGGACGGCGCTCGACGGTGTCCGGCGGCGCCCGGTGGCGCGGGACCCGTAGTGACCGGCCTGTCTTACCGTCCAGTAATATCGCGCGGCAGGTCGTCAGAGGAGGAACCGTGTCACGGTCCGAACGCTCGTCCCTGCTGCTCGCCGGTCTGCTGGCCACCGCGGGCACCGCCCACTTCGCCGCACCACGCCCGTTCGACGCCACCGTGCCCAGGGCGCTGCCCGGCTCGCCCCGGACCTGGACCTATGCGAGCGGGGCCGCCGAGCTGGCGCTCGCGGCGGGCCTGGCCGTGCCGCGGACCAGACGGGTCGCCGCGCTGGCCGCCGCCGCGTTCTTCGTCGGCGTGTTCCCGGCCAACGTCAAGATGGCCGTGGACTGGCGCAACCGCCCCACCCCGCAGAAGGCCGCCGCCCTGGGCCGCCTGCCGCTCCAGATCCCCCTCGTGCTGTGGGCCCGCAGTGTCGCCCGTGGAACGGAGGGCCGGTCATGAGCGCGACCGTCGAGGTCGGCAGCGAGGTCGAGGACTTCACGCTCCTCGACGAGACCGGCACCGCGCGCAGCCTCGTCGAGCTGCTCACCGAGGGGCCCGTCGTGCTGTTCTTCTACCCCGCCGCCCTGACCGCCGGCTGCACCGCGGAGGCCTGCCACTTCCGCGATCTCGCCGCCGAGTTCGCCGAGGCGGGCGGACGCCCGGTCGGGGTCAGCGGCGACTCCGTCGACCGGCAGCAGGAGTTCGCCGGCCGGCACACGCTCGGCATGCCCCTGCTCTCCGACCCCGACGGGAAGGTGCGGGAGCTGTTCGGCGTCAAGCGGGGGTTCTCCCTGGCGCCCACCAAGCGGGTCACCTTCGTCATCGCGCAGGACCGCACCGTGCTGGAGGTCGTACGCAGCGAGCTGCGGATGAACACCCACGCCGACCGGGCCCTCGCCGCCCTGCGCGCCCACCGGGGCTGAGCCTCCG
>NZ_JBEOWS010000260.1:0-14338 GCF_040296125.1 Streptomyces sp. NPDC002265
AGTGCGGGACCGTCCACGACCGCGACGTCAACGCCGCACGCAACATCCTGGCCGCCGGACGGGCGGACAGGCTAAACGCCTGTGGAGCGCCGGTAGGACGGGCACACGTGCCCGCGCAGCGCGGTGAAGCAGGAAGCCACCAGAAGGGCCAGACGGGCCCAGGCTGGAATCCCCGTCCTTTAGGGCGGGGAGCACGTCAAAACCAGCGTGCTTCGGCTCAGCCATCACTCGATCAGTGGCCACGGGCTGAGGTCTCCATGCTGGTCCGGCGCCCGGTGCGGCGGTCGGCCACGCTCACGGCCCGTTCATTCCAGGAGTGCGAACGACGCCCGCTCTTGCCACTTCGTGCCGTCATGCACCATGAGGTCAACCGACGAGACCCGGGACGTGAAGGGAAGCCCACCAAGTAGGTCAGCCTCGATCTCATCCAGAACTGCATCGTCCTGACCGTCAACGACGGTCAGGTGGGGCACGATCTCGGTGAACTGGCCCCCATATGGCGGAGCTTCGGGCCACCGGTCAGCGATTACCTCAGTGAGCCATCGCAACTGCGTATCTGGCTCAGGGGCGAGATACAGCACCCCCGGAAATCGCCCACAGCTCTCGAACCGCAGGTCAAAGGCATGATGGCGGTCGAGCACATCAGTGAGAGCCGAGTGGACACGCGCATCTATTCGGCTCTGGTCGAGGAACGGGAAAAGCACCGTGACATGTGCTGGTACTCCTGCTCGTGCTGACGGATCGAATCGTTCACGCCATGCGCGGACGGCCGGCTCCGCGTCCGGGATCCTGACGATGAGTCCCGTCTGGCCTGCCTGAAACCTGCTGGTGCCGTCGTCTTCCATGACACCGCATGCTGCCATCTAGGAAGTCGACGGCAGCACTCATTATGCGTCCCTGACCATGAGCAGTCCCCGGCACGGGACGAGCAGGGAGACGACGACTCCGGAACATGACTGCCGTCATTCCCAGCTCGTGCTCGTGCTGGTCGTGGGCAACTGTCTGAGGAGGTAGATCGTCTGTCTGCTCTCTTCGGTCCTTCGGGCTGTGTCCGGAGGCGCCTGGCATTTCAGCGGCCGTTTCCCGGACTTTGACGGCGGTCACGGGGAAGTCTCAGCGGCCTAGACCGGCCAGCCCGTCACCCAGGACGCTTGCGCCCAAGAGGAGCAGCACGATCACCGTGATCACGGTGCTGTTGGCGACCATGAACTGTCTGACGTCGTCCAGAAACGTTGCGGCACGCTGTCCTCCGGCGAGGTGGATGCCGACGGCTCCCAGCACGGTGCAGGAGGCGATGAGTACGAAGAGGGCGACTGCCACGGCGAGGCCGACGTCATGGGCGCCTGCCTCGACGATCGAGGCTGCGGCCGACGCTGTCAGGACCAGGTTCTTGGGGTTGGCGCCCGACAGCAGCGCCCCGAGGAGCAGTGCCCGTCCGGCCGTGGCGTCGTCGAGCGAGGCCGTCCAGCGTGGTGGCTCTGCCTGCTCACCGGCGCGCGGACGCTTCCACCACTTACGGACCCCCAAGACGATGAGAGCCCCTCCGGCCAGGACCCGCCCCCAGTCCGCGATCGCCGATGATGTGCTGTCGGGGTCGTCGGCCCCGCCGAAGAGCACCGCGACGAGCGTCGCCGCGATCGCCAGGCCGGTGATCCACCCGGCCGCGAACAGCAGACCGTTACGGCGGCCCTGCGCACCGGACAGGATCAGGACAATTCCAATCAGAGGAAAGGGACTGAGCGCGACCGCCAACGCGGCCGGCAGCATGGCCCCGATCGCCTGGCTGAGCATCCGGTTCCCTTCCCTACGATCGGAGCAAAGGATCAACGCGCCCCCTTCAACGACCGCATCGCGCTGCCGGGCGAGGAGCTCAGCCTCCGTGGACCACGAGGTGACCACTACTTTTCCCAGCTCCTGATGCTGCCCGAGCGCCAGTCCTGGCACCTTCCGGACTCGCCGACGCCACCCGTCTGGCCGTGAACACCCAGCACCTTGCTGAACTGCGTCACGTACTTACCGTGGGGCACAAGAACCACCATCGCGGTCCCGTGCCTGGGATGATGCGATTCGCTCCTGCTCCTGAGTCGTGGGCCTGGCAGACCAAAGAAAGACGCCGGCGACGTAGAGTCCGGCTAAAGGGTGTTGCACAAGGTTCGTCCAAGGGGATGACGAACTGGCAGGTCAGCCGCGAGCCGTCGAGCTCGTCGTGTGGCCCGTACTGGGCCAAGCGCCCGCTGCTGTCCTGGTGCGCACGCTGCTGCCAGACCTCGGCGGGGGAGCAGTCGCCGAGTTGGCGGCGACGTGGTCCGGGGTGAAGTGGCAGCTAAGCGATGTCATGTGAGTAGTCCCGATGTGTTCACCCCAGCCGCAACCCCAGGGCTCAGCTGCGCCGTTCGGGTATTGGCGCGTTGGCCGTGGGCGGCTCTGGAAGCTGCGTGGATGGCGGATCCAGCGCCGCTCGAGGGGGACGACGGCGGGGAGAGGTGGGTCACATTCGTCCGTGTCACAGGGTGCCGGGCCATCTCGTCTCAGGGGGTGTAGCCACTGACGACCACGAAGGAGCACACCATGGACGCGCGCCTGAACTACTTCGCCAACCCGGCCGCGGGCAAGGCTCTGAAGTACTTCATGTCGGCGGGCAAGGCGCTCAAGGACTCGCCGCTGCCGGCCGCGACGCAGGAGCTGGTGGCGCTGCGCGTGAGCCAGATCAACGGCTGCGCCGTCTGCATCGACATGCACACCAAGGAGGCTGCCGCTGCCGGCGAGACCTCGGTGCGGCTCAGCCTGGTCGCGGCGTGGCGGGAGGCCACGGTCTTCACCGAGGCCGAGCGTGCCGCGCTGGAGCTGGCGGAGGAAGGGACCCGCATCGCGGATGCGGCCAGGGGCGTCAGTGACGAGGTGTGGGCGTACGCCGCCAAGCACTACGACGAGGAACAGCTCACCGCCCTGGTGGTCCTGGTCTCCTTCATGAATGCGGTGAACCGGCTGAACGTCATCACCCGGCAGCCGGCCGGCAGCTACGAGCCCGGACAGTTCCACTGAACGGGCGTCAGCGACCGGGCCGGGATCCGGCTGTGGGCTCCGGGCCCTGGCTCGCCGGTGTTGGCGTGACCACTGGTGGTCCGGGTGATCGCCTTATGTCCGCGTCGGCGAGTGCGTTCGGGTGGGAAGGTGCATGGGGAGGGATTTTGTCGTGAGCAAGGTCGAGGAGTTCGAGGAGCTTCGGGGGCTGCTGTTCTCGATCGCCTACCGGATCCTGGGCAGCGTGGGCGAGGCCGAGGACGCGGTGCAGGAGACGTGGCTGCGCTTCGACGGTTCGGCGACCCGGGTCGCGTCGGCCAAGGCGTTTTTGTCGGCCACGGTGACGCGGATCTCGATCGACGTGCTGCGCTCCGCGCGGGTGCGGCGGGAGGAGTACGTGGGCCCGTGGTTCCCCGAGCCGCTGCTGAGCGATCCGTATCAGGATCCGGCGCGTTCGGCGGAGCTGGCCGACTCGGTGTCGATGGCGGCGCTGCTGCTCCTGGAGCGGCTGAGTCCGCTGGAGCGGTCGGTGTTCGTTCTCAGAGACGTGTTCGGCTTCGGGTTCGACGAGGTCGCCGCGGCGGTGGGGCGGTCGCAGGCGGCGTGCCGGCAGCTGCTGGTACGGGCACGGCGGCACATGCAGGCCGGGCGGCCACGGTTCGAAGCCGACCGTCAGGAGCGGCAGGAGTTGGCGACGCGGTTCTTCGATGCGCTGAAGGACGGTGACGTGGGCGGGCTGCGGAATCTGCTGGCCGCCGACGTCCAGCTGGTCGGGGACGGCGGCGGCAAGGCTCCGCAGCTCGCCAAGGCCGTCAGCGGCACCGAGAACGTGGCCCGGCTGCTCGCCTCCGTCTTCCCCTTGATGGCCCGGATCGACGTGACGTTCGAGCCGCACGAGATCAACGGTCAGCCCGGGGCGATCTTCCGCGCCCGGGACGGCAAGGTGCTCCACATCCTGGCCCTCGAGGTGCTGGACGGGCAGATCCAGACCATTCGCTCAGTGATCAATCCCGACAAGCTCGGCCACCTCGGGCCTGTCGCCGATGCCTGGGCTGTCGACCGCGAGGTCAAGCAGGCCCGCGGGCAGATGAAGTGACCTCGGCACCGGCGTGGGCCGACTCGTTCACCGGCACCTCATGGCAGCGGTACGGGGCGGCGGCCGGTTCGCTTGTCCGGCGAGGTTGAGGCGGTGCAGGCGGGCGATGTCGCGCATCGCGTGGTGGACGCCATCACCGCCGGCTGGCAACAGCGTGCTCACCGGTACCCCAACTCATGCCGCCTCACCACGACCCGCGCCCGCGCCGAACAGCGGGCCACGGCCGGCTGACCTCCCCGCAGCTCAGAGTGCGATCGGTCGGTACTGCAGAGCCTCGTCGACGATCTGCTCCGCGGACGCATCCGTGAGGGTGTCTGAGGGATGGAAGACCAGGTCACTCACCCGGGGATGCGACACGTTCGCCTCCAGGAGCCGCAGATAGTAGTCGCTCTCCGGGGTGGCCGTCAGGAGTCTGCGAACGATCTCCACGAGTTCGTCCCGGGTGATGCCCGCGACCACGGGTCGAGCCGGCCGGGCCGCCTCCCGCGCGAACTCCTCCAGGCTCCTGCTGCCGTAGTACTCGGCGAAGTCGAGAGCTTCGTAGTCGTGGCCGGTCATCGCGTTGAAGGCCGCGATCGCCGAGCCCGCCGCCTCCCGGCGGGTCTCCAGCAGGTCAGCGATCCGCTCCACCTCGGCGCACAGCTCGTCGAGCCGCTGCTGACTCACTGGCGGGGGCAACAACTCCGGTCTCAGGTCCACAGCCCGAATTATGTCCGTCCGTGCCGACAGGCCCGAGCCGATCACCGGGGGACTGCTCGACGTTCTGCAGCACGGCATCCCCGTACCGACGCCAAGGGACTGCGGCTGACCGGATCATCCCTGGCATGCCGGCCAGGTCATGCCGGGGCGGGTGCCCGCAGGGCGAGGAGGGCGACGTCGTCGTCGTTCGCGGCGGGCCGGACCCGGGACAGCAGTTGGTCGGTGAACGAGGTCAGGGGGCGGTGGGCGAGGGCGGCGGCGTGCCGGCGCAGCCGTTGCAGGCCCTCGTCGAGGGTGTGGCCGAGTTCTTCGATGAGACCGTCGGTGTAGAGCACGAGGGTGGATCCGGGCGGGAGCAGGGCAGTGGCGTCGGGGCGGCGGCCCGCCTGGACGCCCAGGAGGATGCCGTGGCCGTCGGTGAGGTACTCGGCCAAGCCGTCGTGGCTGATCAACAGGGGCGGTGGATGGCCCGCGTTGCTCCAGGACAGCTTCCAATGACCGTTGTCCGCCTCCTCCAGCCGGGCGAGGATCATGGTGGCCATGGTGACATCGGTGATGTGCCGGATCGCTTCGTCGAGCCGTTCGATGATCCGGCTGGGGGGCTTCGTCTGGGACCAGGCGTAGGCGCGCAGCATGTTGCGGACCTGCGCCATGCCTGCCGCGGCTTCCAGATCGTGTCCCACGACGTCGCCGATGGCAAGGGCGGTGGCGCCGTCGGACAGCGGGAAGGCGTCGTACCAGTCGCCGCCGACCTGCGAGGCGTCGGGTGCGGGCAGGTATCGGACGGTCAACTCCAGACCAGGCACTCGCGGCATCTGGGGCAGCAGATGGTTCTGCATGGTCTCGGCGACCTTGCGCTGGCGCTGGTAGAGGCGGGCGTTGTCCAGGGCGAGGCCGGCCCGGCGGGCGATGTCCTCGATCAGGGACAGATCGGTGGGGGTGAAGTCTGCCCGATGGCCGGCGCGGCCCAGGGTGAGGGCTCCGAGGACCTCGCGGGCGCTGCGGATGGGGGTGATGGCTGCCGAGCGGATACCGGTGGCGTCGAAGAGGCGGCGCTGCTCCACCGCGATACCGGAGTCCGGCTCCCGCTGGTAGGTCTGGGGTCCGGCCAGAGTGGACGCCACTCCGCGCAGCGCCCGGGACAGCGGCATCGGGGAATCCTTGGGGATCGGCGGCATCGGGCCCTGGAGTTCCTCGTGATACACCAGCTTCTCACCCTCGGTGCGGACGACTGCTTTGCGCCACACCTCGTCGTGCTCGGTGATCAGGTCGATGACGGTCCAGTCCGCCAGTCGCGGCACCACCAGCGCCGCCAGGCGGCGCAGCGTCTCCTCGACCTCCAGGGTCGAGGTCAGCCGCGTGGTGGTCTCCGCCAACAGTGCGAGCCGCTCCAACTCCGGCAGCGGCCCGTCCACGGCCTCCGGCCGAGAACCGGCTTCAGGCGCTCGAGTGGAGGCGTCGAAAACCACCAGAGTGCCGCTGGCCTCGCCGTCGATGTCGTAGGGGGCGATCGTCCAGGAGATGGGCAGCACAGATCCGTCCCCGCGTACGAAGTGGTCCGTTTCCGCCTGGGCGACGCGGCGGGCGTGGAAAGCCTGCCGCATACGGCACTGCGTCGCCGGTAGAGGACGACCATGGGCGTCCCTGTGCAGTAGGTCGTGTGCGTCTTGGCCGAGCAGATCGCCGGCCGGCCGCCCCAGCAGGTCTTCGGCGTGGGCGTTGACCGCGATGATGCGACCACGCTCGTCGACGAGGTACGCCCCGCCCCCGATGGCTTGCAGTGCCCTTGTGAGCGCGGCAGCAGGTGCGGCCGCGGGAACATCCCTGTCGTGCTCCGCATGTTCCGGCGCTGCCATGCCTGGTCCCCCCTGCTGATCGGCTGCTTCCTGCTGGCCGGCAGGAAGTTCTCTGCACGGCATTCGCTTTGCGTGAGTGCCCAAGCTTCGCCGAATCCAGTCTCGCTCTCAAACACCTCCGGGAACCCTTGGCGCGTATGCGGCAGATGTTCCTCGGCGGACAGGGCTGGAGGGTCCGGCCGCCGCCACCTGGCGGCAGCTGTCTTCCGCAGCGAGTGTCGGCGCGGCCCCGCTGCTCCTGTAGCGGGCCAGGGGACGCAGGAGCCGGCCCGCTTTGCCCGGCGGGCGTACTCGCCGTCGCGTCAGGCGCATAACGACAGCCCTCACCGGCTCGGCACCCTCGGACACGGACACGTTCTCACTGGTCATCGACGCCTCCTCCATGATCGGGAGTTGCACCGGACGACTTGCAGTTGCCATGGGATGTGCCAGGTTCAGCGCCAGATGCAGGCAGCGGGCCCGCGTCGTTCACCACATGCCGTGCCTGCTGAAGGAGAGGGTCGCTTCCGCACCGTTGCCCCTGGCCGGCACCGGCTCCCGCACGGCTGTCCCGCATCGCTTCCGGTACCGCGGCGGCCTGCCGGTTCGCCGACTGCTGCAACGAGTGTCGAGGCGGAGCATCCAGACAGGGGCGGACGGGCAGAGGAAGCCGGGGGAGAAGGGTGCCCTTCAGTACTCTTGCCGGTTTCGCGCCGTTGTGGCCTGAAACCGTCTGAGTCTGGGCTGCGCATCGCTCACTTCGTCAGGAGCCCCGAGGTGCGAAGGTGTGGAGCACTTCGGTGCCGGCCCCGTATCGGGAGCGCCCCGGACGCCGTCGTGCCGGGATCGGCCGGGCATTCATTCGTGCCGCGCGGCGGATCCCGGCCGGGGTCTGTGGAGTCGCTGTCGGCCTTCGCGCCGTCGCGGGGTGAGCGGAGGTGGGCCTCGGTTCCGTCTGAGGGCGCCACGAGTGGCCGGAGCTGCTCGACGCAGCGGTGGCCGATGCGTCCAACAGGCCGTAGGCGCTTCACGTCCTACGGCACTTTCGGGCGGCTGGTCTGCCGAGGTGGCGGCATGGCTCAGGGGCGGTGAATCCGAATGCGACGCCGAGGGAGAAAGTTGGGTGAACGCGTGAGGAATGCTGCCCGGATGCCGGCCTGCGCAGCTGATCTTCGCGGCACAGAGCCCGAGGAGGCCGGTGCACGTGAGTCGAAGGCCGCAAGTACGTCGTCGAGGAAGTCGGCGCGGGCGTGGCCGGGACGGCGTGCCGCTTATGCCGCTGTGGTCGTGCGCGCCCGGTGTTGCCTCCTCGACAGTTTCATGTGGCGGAGGGGACTGCTTGCCCGGCCATGCCGGGCACCGCCTGGATACGGCCGAATCAATGCAGACACACCGATCGGGAAGGAAAGACCATGAGGGCCCCACGAGGCGCGTCGCCGTCATCACTTCCTCCGCGGTTGTCGCGACTGGTGCCGCTCTGGGCACTGGGAGTCCCGCATGGGCTGCTGCTTCTGCGTCCGTGCACATCCCACGTCGGTGTGCAGCGCCGACGCCGAAGACCACCGATGGGGCCGCGGTGTCGGCCAACTGCTCGAACGGATTGTTCCTGGGGCGAGAGCCGTGGCCGGCACCGCGACGGCCGGGACGAGACCAGCGGTCGCTGACCGCCGCCGAGGCAGGAAGGAGAAGCCGATGGAGTCTGTGAAGACCGTCATACGGAGGGTGGCCATACAGCTCGTCGTCGCGCGCACATACGCGCTGCCCATGCGTATGAGTCTGCGCTACGAGCCCACCGATCCCTATGTCGTGCGTGCCGCCTTTTCCACCGATACCGACGAACTGGCCGAATGGGTCCTGGGGCGTGATCTTCTGGCCGATGGCCTGACAGGCACCGCAGGCTCTGGGGACATCCGCGTCTGGCCGACCGCCGGCCGTGGTGACCAAGCGATGTACATCGTCCTCAGGTCTCCCGCGGACACTGCCTTGCTCGAGGTTCCCGTGCAGGACGTCATGGCCTTCCTGGAGGACACACAGGCGCTTGTGCCGCGGGGTACGGAGTCCGGACACATCGACTGGGATCTCGAACTGGCGAACCTGTTCGCAACGGGCTGAGGGAAGCCTCCCAACCGCCGTGCGGGGCCAGGTGCAGGCGCCCGTCATTACTGCCACGCCCCACGGACTGACGGACCCATCGGACCGTGTCGTCAGGGTTACGGGGAGGGCAAGAGGGGTCTCACTGAGCGTTTTCGGCGTTGCCTCTCCAGGGTGCGGACGGCTTTCGCGATGGGGGTCATGCGGTTGGGGCTGGTGCGGGATCTGCGGAAGATCCGCTAGGACTTGAGCTGTGCCATGCCGCGTTCGACGGGTGCCCTGGCCCGGGAGAGTGCGCGGTTGGCGGTGTGTTGGGCGAGGGTGAGTTCGTGGCCGGGTGGGCGTTCGAGGCCGTTGGTGGCCCAAGGCCTGCGCGGGTGTAGGCACGGCTCCGCCCATGGGGGAACCTGATCCACCTGGTGTAGACGCCCTCGCAGTCCCGACGGCAGACCCGGGGGCGCCTGCTGCTGGGCCCCGCCGCACGGGGCGGGCGTGGTGACTGCGCGGAGGCACTCCACGTCACGGCCGCAGACAGGCCGCTTGCTCCAGTCCGGCATCCAGAGGCAGGCCCGGGCACTCGATCACGCCGTCCGTCGGTGGTCATGACCAGCGCGCTGTCGTGTTCCGGTGCAAAGCCCTGCTCGTCGTAGTCGGTGCCGATCGGACTCCCGGCGCTGGCCCAGCCGGCAGACGGCGCGCCTCGTGGCCGCCGTCGTCATGTGCGTGCGGCGACGGCACATGGCAGTCGTGCCGTTGTCGTCGTCTGGCAGGTGATGGACTTCACCGAGCGGCTCGAACAGTGTGACGCCGCAGCCGCGCAGCCAGGGTTGTCCGCCGACCCGCCCGGTGGCCGCGTGGTCGCATCAGTTCGTCACGATGCCGTGCAGGAGCAGGTCGATCAGCCTGGTGGCAAGCGCGCGCTGTTCCTCGCTGGCGGCGATGAGGCTGATCCCGCCGAGGGCCATCAGTACGTCCTGTGCATCGACCCCAGGCCGTGCCACCGCCTGGCCCTCCATGGCGGTGAGCAGGTGGGTGATGGCGCCGGCGAGCAGCGCCCGGGTGTGCAGCTTCTCGCTGTCGTCGGTCAGCACCACGGCCAGCGCGTCGGCCATGCCCTGCTTCGCAGCCATGAAGTCGATGAAGCGCTCCATCCAGGTCCGCAGTGCCTCCGCCGGTGGCTGTGCGGCCGTGAGATGCGGTGCCGCCTCGCACAGGCGCTGCACTTCCTCTCGGTAGATCGCCTCGATCAGGAGTTCCTTTGAGGGGAAGCGACGGTAAAGAGTGCCGACGCCCACCCCGGCCGCGCGGGCGATGTCCTTGACCGAGGCACCCTTCCCCTCGCGGGCGAAGGCCGCTGCCGCCGCCTCCAGCAGCCGGTCCTCGTTGCGTTGCGCGTCGGCGCGCAGCGGCCCGCGGCGCCGCACCGTGTCCCCCTCATGACCGGTCACCATCGACTCCTTCCCTGTCGCACTTGCAAAGCGGAACCAGTTCCGCTTACTCTCGAAAGCAGAACCGGAACCAGTTCCGCATATGAGGGTACGACGGCCCCAGCCCTTGCGCGAGCGGCCGTGCGCCCAACGCCCCATTCCACCGTTTTCTGGAGAACCCATGGCCGACAACCTCATCACGACCCCCTTCGATGCACAGACGACCGCCACCGAGGTGCTGGCCGGTATCGACCTCGCCGGCCGACGTGCGGTCGTCACCGGGGGAGCCTCCGGCATCGGACGCGAAACCGCGCGTGTCCTGGCCGCTGCAGGCGCCGAAGTGACCATCGGCGTCCGCAGCCTGGCCGCCGGGTCGCAGGTCGCCAAGGAGATCACCCCGGCAAGCGGCCCGGGAACCGTGCATGCTGCGATGCTCGACCTCGCAGACCAGGCCTCGGTGCGCTCCTTCGTGGAGGCATGGCAGGGGCCGCTGCACGTCCTGGTCCTCAACGCCGGCGTGATGGCCTCGCCGCTGGAGCGGACGAGCGAGGGCTGGGAAATACAGTTCGCAACCAACCACCTCGGCCACTTCGCCCTCGCCATCGGCCTGCACAGCGCCCTGACAGCTGCCCACGGCGCACGCGTGGTCGCCGTCAGCTCGGTCGGCCACGTCAACGGCGATGTGCTCTTCGACGACATCAACTTCCAGCAGCACCCCTACGACCCGTGGGCGGCCTACAGCCAGTCCAAGACCGCCAACGTCCTGTTCGCGGTCGAGGCGGGCCGCCGCTGGGCGCCCGACCTGATCGCCGTGAACGCCCTCAACCCGGGCCGCATCACCAGCACCCGACTCGGCCGCCACATCGGGGACATCTCCAACAGCCCGGCCTCGTTCGATCCCACCAGCACCGACGTGTCCTGGAAGAACATCGAGCAGGGGGCCGCGACCTCGGTGCTGCTAGCTGCTTCCCCGTTGGTTGCGGACGTAACCGGCCGCTACTTCGAGGACTGCAACGAGGCCGGCCCGCACCGGCCCGGTGTGCGCAGGGGGGTGGCAGCCCACGCCGTGGACCCGCACAACGCGGGCCGCCTGTGGCAGATCTCCCTCGACATGCTCGCGACCGCCACTGCGACTGCCTGACGAAGCCACCCACCACCAGCACCGCCGATTCCGGCACGTCCGTGGACCACACTCGCGTGCGCGCCAACCAGGCCCGCGAGCCCGCCACCGGACCACCACCCACCCGAGCTGTCACCGACGCGAACCGGTCCGTCCGCGCAGTCACCGGCCCGGATCCATCTCGATCTGAACCATCCCGATCTGAAACAAGGAGACAGTCATGTCTGCACGTCTGCGAAACACCGTTGCCCTGGTGACCGGCGCCAGCAGCGGCATCGGCGAGACGACCGCCCTGAGCCTCGCCGCCGAGGGCGCCGAAGTCGCGGTCGTCGCCCGGCGCCGCGACCGGCTCGAGGAGCTGGCGGGAAAGATCCGCGCCGAGGGCGGCGCGGCGCTCGTGGTAGAGGCCGACATCACGGAGCAGGAACAGGCAACGGCCGCCGTGCAGCGTGTGGTGGCCGAGTTCGGCCGCTTGGACGTCCTCGTCAACAATGCCGGTGTGGGAATGGCCGGACCAGTCCTGAACGCGCCGGCTCAGGAATGGGAGCGCATGCTGGCGGTGAACCTGCAGGGCCTGCTGCATGTGACCCACGCGGCGCTGCCGCATCTGCTGCGAGCGGCGGAGGACTCGCCCCGCCGGGTCGCGGACCTGGTCAACATCAGCTCCACCGCCGGGCGTGTGGCCCGGCCCGGCACGGCGGTGTACAGCATGACGAAGTTCGGCGTGAACGGGTTCACCGAGGCCCTGCGCCAGGAGGTCATGCGTCAGCGAGTGCGCGTGAGCGTAATCGAACCGGGGACGGTCGACACCGAGTTCGTCACGCACTCGCGGGACGACATCAGGGCGTCGCTGGACCAGCAGCTGGCCGGGATGGAGATGCTGCGTCCCGAGGACATTGCGGACGCGGTCTCCTTCGTCGTCACTCGCGACCGCCGGGTCTCCGTCAACGAGGTCCTCGTCCGCGCTTCCGAGCAGACCTGGTAGGTCCCGCGGCAGCACCAGCCTGCCGGATGTCCCTCGACACGCTCGCGTCCGCCAATTCGACTGTCTGGTGGCGCCACCCGTCACCAGGCACCGCTGAGGTGCGGGGCTTCGGCGACACGGTCAGAACCCGGTCTCCGGGCCGATCGAGCCTCTCGTAAGGTGCCCGGGCCATCCCTGGGAAGGAGTGCCTGCTTGGTCTCCGCCTCGAGACGGAGTCCGAGAAGGGTCCACATGGGCGAGCTGTACAGGTGTGGATGGGATCGAGACTTGGAGGAGTTCGGGGCCCACCGAGGCCACCAGTCTGAGAAAGAGCGCACCATGTCTGAGAATTCCGTGATCCGAGGTCTCGGTCGTCGAGTTGGCCGTCGTCGCAACGCCGCGGTCGGGGCCGCTGTGGCGACCGGGGTGCTGCTTGCCGTCAGCCCGATGGCCCATGCCCTCGACTCGGCCGGGCACCAGCCCGCCGCCGTGTCGGTGAAGCCGGCGAAGCCGGCCTCCGCGGACTTTGTGGCACGGAAGCTGACCCCCGCGGTGCGGGCCCGGGTCGACCGTGCGATCCAGCAGGTGATGGCGCAGGCGAAGGTGCCGGGCGTGGTGGCCAGTGTGTCGATTCCGGGCAAGGGCACCTACGAGCGGGCGTTCGGGGTGGCGGACACCAAGACCAGGGCCCCGATGACGACGAACGTCAACATGCGGGTCGGCAGTATCACCAAGACCTTCACCGCCACCGCCGTGCTGCAGCTGGCGGACCAGAAGAAGCTGAAGCTGGACGACCCGATCTCCAAGTACGTGCCGGGTGTGCCGCAGGGCGACCGGATCACGCTGCGGCACCTGCTGGAGATGCGCAGCGGCCTCGCCTCGTACATGGAGGACAACGACTGGGCGATCGCCTCGCTGACCGACCCGTACCGGCAGTGGAAGCCGGAAGAGTTCCTTCGCTACGCCTTCAAGTACCCGGTCTCGTCGGCTCCCGGGACGAAGTACCACTACTCCAACACCAACACCGTGCTGCTCGGCATGGTGGTGGAGAAGGTGAGCGGTCAGTCGCTCGGTCGTTACATGCAGCAGCACATCATGCAGCCCGCGCACCTGAAGCACACCTTCTATCCCAAGGGCGCAGAGTTCCCCGCGCCGCACGCCGAGGGTTATACCGATCAGCGGGACACGGTCGAGGACAGTGCCGACTGGAACCCCCACTCCATCGGCGGTCCGGCCGGTGCAGTGATTTCCGACCTGACGGACCTGCAGCACTGGGCACAGGTGCTCGCCAAGGGCTCCCTGCTCAAGCACTCCACCCAGCAGGAGCGCACCAAGTTCCTGCCGACAGACATCGAGGGCACAGGCTACGGCCTGGGCATGTTCAACAGCCACGGCTGGATCGGCCACAACGGCTCCCTTCCGGGTTACCAGACCGTGATGGTCTACCTCCCCGGGGCCAAGGCCACCCTCGTGATCCACAGCAACACCGACATCCGCTACCAGGGCGCCTCCCCGAGCACGATGTTCGCCAAGGCGATCACCCAGATCGTGACCCCGAAGAACGTCTACGACCTCAAGCCCGTGCAGCCGGCGACCGCGACCGCGCCCGCCGGACATTGAGAGCGGAAGAATCACATTCTTGGCCCCACGGCAGCGGCCCCAGTAGCCCCGAATCCGGTTGTGAACTGCATCTTCGCCAGCTTGACCGGCTCCACCCTTCATGGTCGGGGAGTGCCGCGGTGGTCCGCTGTTCGGCACCGTTTGGTCGGTCAGCGTGCGGCGAAGCAGCCGGTGCTGCTGGTGTGGGCGCGGGCCGCGCCGGGACGTGCGCGGATGGGGCTGCGGGGTCAGAATCGAGAGGGAACACACTCGTGGTATCGCGAGGGAATGGACTCGCGGTCTGCCGGGGCGGTCATGTTCGCAGGGCCGGATTCTCGCCGGCAGGAGGTGAACGGGCGTGCGGCATTACGATCTTGTGGTTCTGGGGACAGGCAGCGGAAACATGCTGCTGGGCGGGTTCGCTCATCTGCGTGTGGCGCTGGTGGAACCGGACCGGTTCGGCGGCACCTGTCTGAACCGGGGGTG
>NZ_JBEOWS010000261.1:0-14302 GCF_040296125.1 Streptomyces sp. NPDC002265
GACGACGGCCGTGGGAGCGCCGTCGTCCGCGAGGGCGCCGGGATCCGCGGGATGCGCGAGCGGGCCCTGCTGATCGGGGCGACGCTCGACATCACCTCAGGGCCTACGGCCGGTACCCAGGTCCGGCTGACCGTGCCCACCAGCCCCAGAAAGCCGTGACCATGACCGAAACACCGACGATCCGGATCCTGCTCGCCGACGACCACGCGCTGGTACGACGCGGGGTGCGGCTCATCCTCGACGGCGAACCCGACCTCGAAGTCGTCGCCGAGGCCGGGGACGGCGCCGAGGCCGTCGCCCTGGCCCGCACCCACCAGGTCGACCTGGCCGTCCTGGACATCGCGATGCCCCGGATGACCGGTCTCCAGGCCGCCCGCGAACTTCTCACGGTCAAGCCCGGCGTGCGGGTCCTGATGCTGACGATGCACGACAACGAGCAGTACTTCTTCCAGGCGCTCAAGGCCGGGGCCGGCGGGTACGTGCTGAAGTCCGTGGCAGACCGCGACCTGGTCGCCGCCTGCCGGGCCGCCATGCGCGACGAGCCGTTCCTCTACCCCGGCGCGGTCACCGCCCTCGTCCGCAACTACCTCGACCGTGTCCATGACGGCGAGGAACCCCCGGACCAGGTGCTGACACCCCGGGAGGAGGAGGTGCTCAAGCTCGTGGCCGAGGGCCACTCCTCCAAGGAGATCGCGGAGTTGCTGTTCATCAGCATCAAGACCGTCCACCGGCACCGGGAGAACCTCCTGCACAAGCTCGGGATGCGCGACCGCCTGGGGCTCACGCGCTATGCCATCCGGGCCGGCCTCATCGAACCCTGACCGCCGGCCCCTTCCGACTGCCTCAAGGCTCCGGCCGTCCACTCCCCCGCCGGGGCCTTGAGGCGCACCTCCCCAGGACCAGCGCCCACCGCAGCCGAAGCGAGGACGACGTATGGCACGCTCCTCGCACACCCCCGCACGCTCGCGTGCCCCCGGGGCGACTGCGGTGATCGCGGTCCTTCTCGCCGTACTCACCGCACTCACCGCCCTGCTCACCGAGGCGGCACCCGCCGGCGCGTCACCGACCGCATCCGCATCCGCGCCACCCGCCACATCCGCGTCCGCGCCAAGGGCCGTATCCGCGCCACCCTCCGTATCCGCGTCCGCATCCGCGTCGCCGGCCGCGGCCGGACCGGCTGCCGCGACCGCTCGGGCCGAGCGCGGGCACCACGCGGACGATCCGCATCCGGCCCTCCACGCCGGTGCGGCACGCGTCCAGTGCCCCTCCCCCGGCGAGCGCCGCTCCCCGCCGCCCGTGCTCGGCACCCCGGGCCGTACGAGCGACACGCTGCCGCCCGCGGTCGACGCGCCCGCCCCGGCGGTGCCCGCGGCCACCGCCACCCACCCGACGCGCCACCTCCGCCTGCGGGCACCTCCAGGACGGCCGGGCATCTGACCCCGCGCTCGCCGCCCCGTCTTTCCCCCGCCGTGGACCACGCGCTGGCCGCGGCATGCCCGCCAAAGGACCGTCGTGAACCGATCCCTGCACCTCAGAGGGCTGATCGCCCTCGCCGCCATCGCCGTGTCGCTGTATGTCGCGCTCACGGTGCCCGTCCATCTCGGCCTCGATCTGCGCGGCGGCACGCAGATCGTCCTCCAGACCAGGCCGACCGCCGCGGACGGCGACACCGTCGACGCGGACGGCGCGACCGCCGACGCCGACGCCGTCGAGCGCACCGTCGAAGTGCTGCGCGATCGCATCGACGCGCTCGGGGTCGCCGAACCCGGCATCGTCGGCTCCGGCAGCAACCGGATCATCGTCGAACTGCCCGGTGTGCAGGACCCGGCGAAGGCCGCCGAGGTCCTCGGCCGTACCGCCCAGCTCACCTTCCACCCGGTCGCCGGTATCGCTTCCGACACCGACGAGGTCACCGGACCGCTGTCCGGTCAGGCCCGCCCACTGGTGCTGCCCGACGAGTCCGGGCAGCTTCTGCGCCTGGAGGCCGCCGCGCTGACCGGCAAGGACGTCCGGAAGGCCGCCGCGCGCTTCGACCAGCAGAGCGGTGCCGGATGGCACGTCACCGTCGACTTCGAGGGCTCCGGCAAGGACGGCTGGGCCGGCCTGACCGGTGCGGCCGCCTGCCATCCGGCGGGGCACCCGTCCCGCCGGGTCGCCATCGTCCTCGACGACAGGATCGTCTCCTCACCACAGGTCGACCCGTCCGTGGCCTGCCGCTCCGGCATCGCCGGCGGTTCCACGCAGATCACCGGTTCCTTCGACGACGCGGAGGCCAGGGAACTGGCGCTGCTCATCAACGGCGGAGCCCTGCCCGTGCCGGTGGAGATCGTCGAACAGCGCACGGTCGGCCCCACCCTCGGAGCCGCGGCCATCACGGCGAGCGCCTGGGCCGCCGTCATCGGCACGGCGCTGACCTCGCTGTTCATCATCGCCGTCTACCGGTTCCTGGGCCTGCTCGCCACCGTGTCCCTGGCCTGCTACGGCCTGGTCTCCTACGCGGCCCTGGCCGCCCTCGGCGCCACCCTCACCCTGCCGGGTCTCGCCGGGTTCGTACTGGCCATCGGCATGGCCGTCGACGCCAACGTGCTGGTCTTCGAACGCGCCCGTGAGGAGTACGCCTCCCGGCTGCGCACCACCCCCCGCTCATCGCTGACCGCCGGATTCCGCGGCGCCCTCAGCGCGATCGCCGACTCCAACATCACCACTCTCATCGCCGCCGGCCTGCTCTTCTTCCTCGCCTCCGGACCCGTGCGCGGCTTCGGCGTCACTCTGGGCATCGGCGTGCTCGCCTCCATGCTCAGCGCACTGGTCGTCACCCGTGTGCTCGCGGAGTACGCCGCCGCCCGCTCCTGGGCACGCCGGCGCCCCGGTCTCTTCGGTGTCGCGCACACCGGCGCCGTCCGCGACCGGCTCAGCCGCAGAAACCCGCAGCTGATGCGCCACCCGCGCAGATGGCTGGCCGCGTCCGCCGTCGCCCTCGTCCTGGCCGCCTCCGGGATCGCGCTGCGCGGTCTCGACCTCGGCGTCGAGTTCACCGGTGGGCGTCTCGTCGAGTACACCACCGCCACCGCCGTCGACCCCGACCGGGCGCGCTCCTCACTCGCCGACGCGGGCTTTCCCGACGCCGTCGTGCAGACCTCCGGGGACGACCGACTCACCGTACGGACTGGCCCGCTGACGGATGATCAGAAGGCGGGTGCCACCGAGGTCGTCCGCGGCCTGGCCGACGGTGCCGAGGTCCTCCGCGACGAGAGCATCGGCCCCAGCCTCGGCAAGGAGCTCCGCCAAGGCGCGCTCATCGCCCTCGCGGTCGCCCTCGGGGCCCAACTCGTCTACCTGGCCGCGCGCTTCCGCTGGCTGTTCGCCAGCGCCTCGGTCGCGGCCCTGGCCCACGACGTGGTGATTCTCACCGGTGTCTTCGCCTGGCTCGGCAAACCCGTCGACGGTGTCTTCCTGGCCGCGCTGCTGACCGTCATCGGCTACTCCGTCAACGACTCCGTCGTCGTCTTCGACCGGGTCAGGGAACTCGGCCACCACCGCAGAACGCCGTTCGCCGAGGTCACCAACCGGGCGCTCCTGCAAACCCTGCCGCGCACCGTCAACACCGGCATGGGTGCCGCGTTCGTCCTGACCGCGCTGGCCGTGCTCGGCGGTGACACCCTCACCGACTTCGCCCTGGCGCTGCTCATCGGCCTTGCGGTCGGCACCTATTCCTCCATGTTCACGGCCGCACCGCTGGCCGTCGCGCTGCACCAGCGCGGCTGAGGTCCCTCGTCAGGACAGGTTGGCTGCCACCCGGCCGTCAGGGCGGGTTGGCAGCCATCCGGCAGGCGCCGGTCGCGGCACCGCCCGGCACGCCGAGCGCGCCCAGGGCGTCGGCACAGCCGCGGAGGTCATTGTGGACGCCCCGGGTGCACGCGGCGTTCACGGTGTCGGTGACTTCGACGCCCGTCTGCCGGACCATATTGGTACAGGCCGGGATGTCCGCCCGGGCGGCGGGTGCGACGAGGACCGCGCCGCCGAGCACAAGCATCAGACCGGTGAGGACACCGGCGGCATGGGCCGATGTACGCATGGCGGGTACCTGCTCTCCAGGGTCGGTGGAACTCGCGGATCCGACACCGGACAGCGGACACGGCGGGTGCGCCGGGCAGCGGACACGACGGGTGCACGACACCTCACCCAGGGCCCGTGCCCGGGCCCGCACCCGCCCGTTCGCCGCGTTCGCCGGGCGGAACCGCCCCTCCTCACCTCCGACGCTAGAACAGCCCGCCACCACGCGCACCCTGGCCCGGCCCCGTCGTCCCCGCTCACCCGGGTCACGGCGCCGGCCGGTGTCTCACTCGCGCTGCGTGGCGAACAGTTCCAGATGCGCGCAGGCGGGGCAGCGGTAGGCCTCGATCGTCCAGCGCGGGCGGCCCAGCCTCTTGACCCCGCCCAGCGGGCCTCGCTGAAGAGGGCCTTCGATCCATCGCGCGTTGCCCCGGGCGCCCTGCCCCGAGTCCTCGATGAAGCCCGGCTCCAGCCCCACCGTGCCGCAGCGGGTGCACTGTATGTCGTTCATCATGTCCTTCATCGGGCGAGTGTATGAACCGGCCGTCGGCGGCGGCCACGAGGGTGGCACGCCGCCCATCCGCACGCTTCAGGACCGCCCCGGGGCCGCACAGCACCGTACCCACGCGGAGTTGAGTATGTGCGCTCATGTCCGGCAGGACCGCCCGCGGCGAGTATCGACGCAACGGCGCGGTCGAGGAACGGCAGCGCGAAACAGCTGACACAGTTACGGAGAATCACATGTCCCGACGTATGGCTCTGTCCGTGGCCACCGGTGTTGTCGTCCTCGGCGGCGTGGGGGCCGGTGCCCTGGCGCTCGCCTACGCCGGGGATCAGCCGCCGGCGATCTCGGACAGCAGCGCCCGTTACACCGCTCCCGTCGGCGGCCGCGACGGCTCGCTGACGTTCGTCGCGGACGTCTCGGCGTCCTCCGGTGTCAGGAGCGTGAAGGTGCTGGCCTGGCCGGAGGACTCCTCCCTCGCCGAGAAGCGGCCCACCGCGAAGGACATGGCCGCCGTGGAGTCGGCGATCTGCAAGCCCTCCGGGCAGGACACCGTGCGCTGCACCTACACGGCCGTGGTCGCCCGGTCGGACGTCCAGTCGTCGCCGCACGGTGTCTGGCACGTCGCCGTGCTGGCCACCGCCAAGGACGGCACGACCACCCTGGACGACAAGGCGGCCGACTTCACCGTCGGGTGAACCGGACGCGACCGAGGGCAGTGATCCCGCGACTGCGGCCACGTCCGGCGTGTCCCATGGGAACGTAATTGCATAATTCCGGGGCATAACAGAATATTTTCCAGCTACCGCTACGAGATCTCACCGGCGGACGGGGCAGAGCATGAGCACGGACGACCCGTTGACGACCGGTCTCGCCACGCGGTCCCGGGCCGGGATCCGCGGCTTTCGCGTGGGCGACGGCCCGCGGGTGGTGGAGGCGTGGCGCCGGAGCCTGCCGGCCGACCCGGTCACCCGGGACCGCTTCCGCTCCCTGGTGCTGCTCGACGCCAACTTCGATCCGGAGGGGCTGCGGATCGCCGTCGACGGCGACCGGATCGTCGGCGCCGCCTACGCGGTGCGCCGGCTGACCCCGTTGCACGGCGCCGACCTGGAGCCGCGGCAGGGCTGGATCCCGTTCTTCTTCGTCGACCCGGTCGCCCGCGGGCAGGGCCTCGGCCGGCGGCTGCTGACCGACGCCCTCGACTGGCTGCACGGTCACGGCCGTACCCGGGTGGACTTCTCCTCGTACACCCCCAACTACGTCCTCCCCGGCCTGGACGCCACGGCCTACCCGGAGGCGGCCCGGCTCCTGCCCTCCCTGGGATTTCGCACCCGGTACGAGGCGACGGCGATGGACCTCGGCCTGGTCGGCTACCGCCTGCCTGCGGAGGTCGCGCGACGCCTGGAGGAACTGGCCGCGCAGGACTACCGGTTCGCCACTCCGTCCGACGACGACCTGGTGGAGCTGGTCGCGCTCGCCGGGAGCCGCTTCGAGCCGGACTGGGCGCGGACGATCCGGGAGTGCCTGCTCGCGGGCGCGCCGCCCGACCGCATCGTCGTCGTCCGGGCCCCTTCGGGCCGTCTGGCCGGCTGGGCGATGCACGGGGCGTACGCGTCGACGGTCGAGCGGTTCGGCCCGTTCGGTGTCGTGGAGGAGATGCGCGGCAACGGACTCGGCGGGGTCCTGCTCCATCTGGTGCTGGAGCGGATGCGGGCGTGCGGCGCCCACTCGGCGTGGTTCCTGTGGACCGGCGAGCGGTCCCCCGCGGCCCGGCTGTACCGCAGGGCCGGGTTCGGGACGACCCGGGTGTTCCAGGTGATGCGCCGGGAGGCCACCCGGTGACACCGCCCCACCACAGTGCCGATCCGGGCCTTTTGGAGCCGACCGATCGGCAAGCCCCGCCGAACCGGGTCAGTTTGAGTCGTCGTCACTTCGTGCTGGCGCTCCCCTCGGCGCTGCTCGCCGCCGGCTGCGCCGCGCCGTACCGGGGCAGCGGACGGCCCGGTGATCCGATCGTGCTCACCCTGCTGTCGCACTACGCGAGCGGCGAGCTCAAGCACGCCCTCCAGGGCCCGGTCGACGAGTGGAACGCCACCCACGACCGGGTCAAGGTGCGTACGGCGGCGGTCGAGTTCACGGATCTGCTGACCGCGTTCATGGTGCGGCAGGCCGCGGGCCAGGGCGCCGACATCATCCACCCGTACTGCCTGTGGAACGGCCAGCTCGTGCGGGCCGGTGTCCTGCGGCCCGCGCCGTCCGGGCACGCCGAGGAGATCGGGCGCGGCTACGGCACGGCCGCGGTCGACGCCGCGTCGGTGGGCGGCAGGGTGTACGGCTACCCCACCGAGGTGCAGACGTACGCCCTCTACTACAACAAGCGGCTGCTGCGCGCGGCCGGCCTCGGCACCCCGCCGCGCACCTGGCGGGAGCTGGAGGAGGCGGCGTACCGCACCGCGCGCCGGGACCGGTACGGCAACACGCTCGTCCAGGGGTTCGGGCTGTCGACGTACGACGACTCCACCACCGTCGGCCAGACCCTCGCGCTGCTCGACGCGGCCGGCGGCTCGTTCGTCTCGGCGGACGGCCGGAGCACCGCCGTCGACTCGCCCGCCGGCCGTGCCGTGTTCGAGCTGGAGCACCGTCTCGTCGTCAACGGCGCGAGCAGCCCCGGCATCAACGTCTACAAGGCGTTCCAGTCCGGGCAGGCGGCCATGGTGATCAGCGCCGGCTGGTGGACGGCGAGTCTGCGGGCCGGGATGGGCCGGGACTACGGCGATGTCGGTGTCGCGCCCGTGCCCGTCCCGCGGGCGGGCGACCGGCCCGGGACGCTCTGCACCGGCTTCATGATGGGGGTCAACACGGCCAGTGAACACCCGCGCGAGGCCTGGGAGTTCCTGCGCTGGCTCAACACCGAGAAGGTGGGCGCGCGGACCGCCGGGCAGGGCGCGGTGGCGACCCGGATGAGCTCCCTGCAGGTGTCGGTCGGCTCCCTGACCGGCCGCGCCGACGACATGGGGACGCTGGGCGCGGGCGGCGATCCGAACCTGCGCCCGTTCCGGGAGGCGCTGGCGTACGCCGTCCCGGAGCCCAATGTGCCGGGCGCACAGCAGGCCAAGTCACTGTTGCGCAAGAACATCGAGGCGTTGTGGACCGGTCAGCACTCGGTCGACGAGGCGCTGCGCGCCGTCCGCCGTCAGGTCGACCAGGAGGTGTCGCGGTCATGGTGAACGTGCTGACGCCGGAGCGGGCCGAGCGGGCGCACGGCCCGCGGCCCGCCGCGCCGGCCGTCCCGGCCCGCGGCCGGACCCGCCGCCGCCAGACCGTCGTGGCCTATCTGTTCCTGGCGCCGACGCTGCTGTTCTTCGCCGTCTTCCTGTTCCTGCCGCTCGGCTTCGCGCTGCTGCTGTCCCTGTCGCACTGGTCGGGGTTCGACCTCGGCGACATCCGTCCCGCCGGCGCGGACAACTTCACCGGTCTGTTCGCGGACGGATCGACGTTCCTGGCGCCCGTCCTCACCAACACGCTGCTGTTCGCCCTGGGCACGGTGGTGCTCGCGCTGGCCGGCTCGCTGACCGTCGCCACCTGCATCGGCAATCTGCGGTTCCAGGGGCTGTGGCGCACTTTGTACTTCCTGCCCATCGTGACGACGGTCGTCGCCGTCGGCAACGTGTGGAAGTACATGTACGAGCCGGGCGGCCTGGTCAACGGCGTGCTCAACGCTCTCGGACTCGACTCGATGGCGTTCCTCCAGGACCCGGACACCGCGCTGCCCTCGGTCGTGGTCGTACAGGCCTGGGCGTCGGTCGGCACGGCGATCCTCGTCCTCACGGCCGGGCTGAAGTCCATTCCCGAGTCGTACTACGAGGCCGCGGCGCTCGACGGCGCCGGGCCCGTCACCGTCTTCTGGCGAATCACCCTGCCGCTGCTGCGGCCGTCGCTGTTGCTCGTGTGCGTCACCCAGCTCGTCACCGGCCTCCAGTCGTTCGCGCTGATCGTCGTGATGACCAGGGGAGGGCCGGGCGACGCGACCGACGTGGCCGCCCTGGAGATGTACCGGCAGGCCTTCTCCTACGGCGACTGGGGCACGGCGAGCGCCGCCGCGTTCGTGCTGTTCGCGGTGGTCCTCGCGGTCACCCTGCTCCAGTTGTGGATCTTCCGGCGCGGCGGGGAGGACGCGTGAACCGCCGCCGCTTTCCGTGGCTGTCGTATCTGGTGGTGGTGACCGGCGCCGTACTGACGGTGGTGCCGTTCCTCGACATGGTGATGACGTCCTTCAAGGGGCCCGGCGAGTCCGGCACCCTGCCGTACCGGTTCCTGCCCGAGGCGTTCGACCTGGACAACTACCGGGCGGCGATGGACCAGCTCGATCTGCCGGTGCTCTTTCGCAACAGCGTCGTCGCCACCGCCCTGATCACCGGTTCGGTGCTGCTCACTTCGTCGCTCGCCGGCTACGCGCTCGCCAAACTCCGCTTCCCCGGCCGGGATCTCATCTTCCGGCTGGTGCTGTCGACGATGATGTTCCCCCCGTTCCTGTTCTTCGTCCCGCGCTTCCTGATCCTGGCGCACTGGCCGCTGGCGGGCGGCAACGACCTGTACGGGCACGGCGGGGCGGGGCTGACCGTCAGTGTCTGCGCGCTCGCCGTGCCGTTCCTCGTCAACGGCTTCGGGATCTTCCTGATGCGTCAGTTCGTGGTCTCGATCCCGGACGAGGTGCTGGAGGCCGCCCGGATCGACGGTGCCGGCGAGTTCGCCGTGTGGTGGCGGATCGTGGTGCCGCAGACCAAGCCGGTCCTGGTGACGCTCGGTCTGCTCACCTTCGTCGACGCCTGGAACGAGTACATCTGGGCACTGCTGGTCTCTACCGCCGACCCGGACGTGATGACGCTGCCCGTCGGCATCCAGCTGCTCCAGGACTACGTCGACCCGACCCGCACGATGCCGATCGTGATGGCGGGTCTGGTCCTGAGCGTCCTGCCGGTGCTGGTCCTCTTCCTGCTGCTGCAGAGGTACTACGTCCGCGGCGTGCTGCTCAGCGGCCTCAAGTGAGACCGGCCGATCCGCGGGCGGCCCGCGGGTCCCGGAGCGTCCGGGACCGCCGCGGACACTGGTGATTCAGCCGATGGCGTCCGCGTCCCGCCCCACGACTCTGGTCGGGTCAAGCACCCGCATCCTCGTCTGGAGGGATCCATGCGTCGTCGTTCCCCGCGCCGGCTTCTCGGCGTTCTCGCGGCCTGCGCGGTCGCGTTCACCCTGTTCTCCTCGGCGTCGACGGCCGGCGCGGCCGAGCCCGCGACCGTCTCCGCCGCGCGGGCGGCCGACGCGGCCGCGCAGCCGCTGTCGACGAGCACGCCGGTCGTGTTCGTCCACGGGTACACCGGCAACGCCTCCAACTGGGTCACCGCCATGGCCGTCTTCCAGGCCAACGGCTGGTCCAGCTCCAACCTGTTCGCCTACGAGTACAACTCCTACGGCAACAACATCACCAACGCGCAGGGCCTGGCCACCTTCGTCGACAACGTGAAGGCCCGCACCGGCGCGAGCAAGGTCGCCATCGTCAACCACTCGATGGGCGGCCTGGTCAGCCAGTACTACCTGAAGGTGCTGGGCGGCAACACCAGCGTCAGCCACCTCGCCTCGATCGCCGGCGCCAACCACGGGACGACGTACGCCGGCGCCTGTCTGATCTACACGACGTGCCAGCAGATGTACCCGGGCTCCTCGTTCATCGCCCAGATCACCGCGGGCGACGAGACGCCGGGTGCCACCAAGTACGCCACCTGGTACTCGGCGTGCGACGGCATCATCATCCCGTACACCAGCACGAAGCTGGACGGCGCGACGAACAACAACGTGGCCTGCCAGACCCACATCGGCTATCTCACCGACACGACCGTACTCGGCGAGATCGCCCGCTTCGTCGCCTCCTGACCCGCCCCGCCACGAGGCACCCGGGACGAACCGCCCGGCCGGCCGCCGTCGCGTCCCTCGCCCGTCCCCTTCCCCGGCGCTCGTGCTGCGGGGGAAGGGGACGGGCCGGTGCCGGAGGGGCGGCCGGCCAGTCCAAGAAGGCAGCCGCTCGACCCGGTCGCCGCCGAACTGTCGTAGACGTCCACCACCAGCCGGAACGGCCTGCGCAGCCCCCGCAGGAACAGCAGTCCCCTGAGCCCGACGAAGGCGAAGGCCCCCATGAACCACACCAGCGCCCGCCATCCGGCGCCGCCGCTCGCGACCAGCCAGACACCGCAGACCGCCTCCAGCGCCAGCGCCCAGCCGGCCATCCGCAGACCTCTGCGCCGCACCCGCCCCCGCTTCGTGAACTCCATCCCCCGCCCCTTCCGACACCGTTCGGTGCGTGGAGCGTGCTCCTTCCCGGCGTCGGACCGGTGAACTCCGTGGCACGGAACGGCGTCACCCGCCCGGGTGATTCCGGCGGCCTCCACTCCCCGTAACCGCATGGCTGTTGCCGCTCGGGGGATGAATCCGGCATCCGATGCGGTTCCCGGCGCCACAAGGAGCCCCTGCGTGCGCTCAGTCGTCTTCACAGCTGATTTCAGCTCCGCGCACCAGTGGGTCGCGGGGCGTTCCAGGGCCTATCCCGACGGCGGCCCGACCAATACCGGCGACAACAAACTGGACCATCTCACCGCCGACCCCGAATACTCGCGCACGGGCACGTTCCGCGCCCGCCGCCGGGCCGACGGGCTGTGGGACACGGGACTGCTCACCACGGAGGAGAGCGCCGAGGGCTTCATGGTCCGCAGCGGAGACCGCCTGGACACCACGGTCCGGCTGCCCACCGCGCCGGGTGCGTGGCCGGCGATCTGGACCTGGCGGGACGGCGGGAACGAGGTGGACGTCTTCGAGTACCACCCGGACAACCCCGACCTGCTGGAGCTCAGCAACCACGTACGCCGCGGGTACACCTACGTACGTGACGCGGCCGTCCGCCCCGGCGGTGTCGTCGACCTGAGCGTGACGTTCGGCGCGCGCAGCGTGATCTGGGAGCTCAACGGCAGGCAGGTCTTCGCCGACGGACGCGGCGTCGGCTCCCGGTGGCGCGCCCACCTCATCGTCAACCTCTCCGTGTGCGCCGGGCGTTACCACCCCACCCCGGACCCCGACGTCACCGAGATGTCATACGCGGTCACGAGCCTGGTGGTCCATCGCCCCCGGGGAGTCCTCCAGGAGCCGGAGGGCGAGGAACCTCTGCAGGCCTGCTGAGCCCCGCGCACGCCGGGTACCGGGCCGCTCACGCCCAGGTGGCCGAATTGCTCTCGCTGCACATGCTTCGTTCTTGATGTCACCATCATCCCGCACCCCTGCGTTCACGAAGGCTTCTCAGACTCTGCACGTCCCCCGGCGTGTACGCCCTGGTTACCAGCGGGAGTTGAGCATGAGTCACGGCCACAGCCATGACCACGGTCACGGTCACCACCACCATCACCACGACAGCGGCGAGGCCACGTCGCTGCCGCCGGCCCTCGACCTGTCGGTCCCGGACGAGGAACTGACCCCCGGACAGCTCTCCCGGCGCTCCATGCTGCGCCGCACGGGTCTGCTCGGTGCCGGTCTGGCGGCGGGCAGCGTGCTGGGCGGTGCGGGCCAGGCCGCCGCGGCGGCACCCGAGTCACTGGCCGCGCACCACGACGCGCACTCCGGCCGCTACCTGTGGCTCGCCGGTGACCACCACATCCACACCCAGCACAGCTCCGACGCCAAGTACCGGGTCATCGACCACGTCCGCCAGGCGAACGCGCACGGCCTGGACTGGATGGTCATCACCGACCACGGCAGCGTCGCGCACGCCAAGATCGGTGTGGAGAAGGTCAACCCGGACATCGTCGCGGCCCGTGACCAGATCGACGACACGCTCGTCTTCCAGGGGCTGGAGTGGAACATCCCGGCCGCCGAGCACGGCACCGTCTTCGTGCACCCGGGCAAGAACGAGGTCGCGGTGCTGAAGGAGTTCGAGAACTCCTTCGACGGCAGCGTCAGGGGCGCCTCCGCCAGCAGCCCCGCCAACGAGGCGCTCGCCATCTCGGGCCTCAACTTCCTCGCCGAGCAGGTGCAGCGCCGCAAGGTGAAGGACGTGCTGTTCCTCGCCAACCACCCGGCGCGCAAGGGCATCGACTCCCCGCACGAGATCCGCGGCTGGCGTGACGCGCAGCCGAGCATCGCCGTCGGCATGGAGGGCGCCCCCGGCCACCAGGCGGCCGGCATACCCGCCCCGCTGGGCGCGGGCTCCGGTCGTGGCATCTACGACAACAGCCCGAGCGCCGACTCCTTCGGCGGGTACCCGCTGGAGAGCTACCGCACCTGGGGCGGCTTCGACTGGATGACCGCCACCGTGGGCGGTCTGTGGGACAGCCTGCTGGCCGAGGGCAAGCCGTGGTGGGTCACGGCGAACTCCGACTCCCACAACGTGTACGCCGACACCGCGGTCCGTGGCCCGAACAGCAACTTCGACGCCAACGGCCGTTACGAGGACCCGGTCTACGGCGGCACCCTGAACGTCACGGACACCGACTTCTGGCCCGGCCAGTACTCCCGCACGCACGTCGGCGCCGCCTCCTTCTCGTACAAGGCGGTCATGGACGGCATCCGGGCCGGCCGGGTCTGGGTGGACCACGGCGGGCTCATCAGCGGCCTGAACGCGCAGCTGCGCTCCGGAAGCCGCGCGGTCACCCTGGGCGGTGTGCTCACCGTGCGCCGCGGCAGCCAGGTCGACCTGGTCGTCGAGATCAGCCTCGCCAACGGCCCCAACTGGGCCCAGTTCGTGCCGAAGCTGGCCCGGGTCGACGTCGTCCAGGGCGACGTGACCGGTCCGGTCGCCGACAAGGACACGTTCGTCACCCCGGCCACCGAGGTCGTGAAGTCCTTCGAGGTGAACAAGTCCACCGGCGCGGTGCGTCTCACCTACTCCCTCGGCCGGGTGGACAAGCCGGTGTACCTGCGGCTGCGCGGCACCGACGGCAACCGCTCGGCGGTCGGCCTGCGCGGCGCGGCCGTCGACCCGGCCGGTCCGGCGATGGACGTCATCGGCGACGCCGACCCGTGGAAGGACCTGTGGTTCTACTCCAACCCGATGTGGGTCCTGCCCTCATGACACCTGCGCACGGCGCCGCCGGCGTCCACACCGTCATCGGGGTGGACGCCGGCTCGGCGAATCTGCGGGAGGCCGATCACCTGATCCAGCACCTGGTGGACGGGTTCGGCCTCCCGCCGGGGACCGTCGCCTGCACCCATCTGATCCGCACCGACGAGCACCGCAGCACGGCCGTGTCGCTGGCCCTGCCCGACGGCGGGGCGACGGAGGCCGCGTGGACGCGGGTCGTCGACTGGGCGGGTCCGGACACCGGCGCCGCCTTCGGGGAACGCACGCACGGCTCGCCGCGGGCGGCCCGTGCTGCGCGGCTGGCCGCGGAGGAACATGCCGGGCGCCGGGCCGGGCGGGCCGTGTCGTACCCGGGCGTGGACGCTCTCACCGGGACCGTCACCGTGGCCGACCTGCTCGGCCTGAGCGCCGTGGACGAGGTCGTCGTGGTCGGCGCGCCGTCGGCGGACGGCGGCGGGCCCGACCCGGCCACCGCGGTGCACACCCGCGGCCATGTGCGCCCCGAGTGGCGCGACGGCCGGCTCACCCTGGCCCTGGTCCCGGCCGCGGGCGGCACGCTCGCCCCGTTCGAGGTGCCCAACCCCACCCCCTGCTGCGCCGACCACGGGTGACGGCGTCCCCGGAGCTCCAAG